>NZ_JBBMXE010000017.1:0-196762 GCF_037996745.1 Xenorhabdus siamensis | reverse complement strand
ACTACGATGAGACAACAAACGGGAAAAGGCACCTTGAGATTGGCTCAAATTTTGATAGTTAACCCCAATTCCGCTTAAGCTATTACTGAAATATCTTCTTCTGAGTAGAAAATTTTCAGTGATGGCTTTTTCTCTTTAAGGCAGTAAGCAATCAATCCCGTTAAAATGGTTAACAAAAAACCGGTTATACTTCGGTGACGAGAATGTTCTAATTGAGAGCCGTTTTTTAATTGTCCATTAATCGTTTCAATGATAAAACGCTTTTTAAGCATAACCTTATCCCACTCAGCCAGTGCAAGCGCTTTCATGTTGCGGCGCTTTTTCGTGATAAAGGTGATATCCGTTTTAGCTAAATCATCCGCCAATTCCTGACTCAGATATCCTTTGTCGCCGTAAAGAGAACCCGTGAGATCTTTTGATAATTCGCGTACAGGCTCCCTATCATCCACATTACCCGGGGTCACTTTAAGCGCTAAAATTTCGCCCAGATGGTTAATAATCAGGTGTAATTTGAACCCATAGAACCATCCCATTGAGGTTTTTCCAGAATTCAGGTTAGTTATCTTTTTCGATAATTAACCCGCTCTCCATAACCCAGATTTGGTCGTATTTCAGCGTTTCTTCCAGTAAGTGTGTAACCAATAATGTCGTTTGCTGACCAGATGCCTGATTCAATGCCATCATCACGCGTTGTTCACTATTAGCATCAAGGCTGGCTGCGGGTTCATCCAGTAACAAAAGCTGGCACGGATTTAATAATGCCCGTGCTACAGCGATGCGCTGAGCTTGTCCAACAGATAGGCGAGCCGCATTATCACCAATAACTGTGTTTATGCCATCAGGGAGATCGCAGACAAACTCATCGACATAAGCGCGTTTCATTACATCGTGGATCTGTTCTGGTGTTGCATCAAATTGACCAAGGCGAATATTATCGAGTACCGTTTGTTCCGGCAGATGAGGGTTTTGTCCAACCCAACTTACTTGTTCACGCCATTTATCGAGATCAAGCTCACGCAATTCGTTTCCATTGATTTTCAATGAACCCCGGTAAGGCAGAAAACCGAGTAACACATTTATCAGTGAACTCTTTCCTGCGCCACTTTTTCCCACTAATGCAATGCGTTGATGCTTATCAATTGTAAAATTTAAAGGGCCAGCAAGACGGTGCCCATCATGTGACAGAACTTCCAATTCATTTGCTTCAATGGTCACTGATTCTTTATCTGATAAGGTTTTTCTGCCGCCATATGTGGTGTGTTTCCCATTGCTGCTTAACAAGGTGAAAAGTGATTCCGCAGCGCCCACCGCCTGGGCTTTAGCATGATAAAAAGTGCCCAAGTCACGCAGCGGTTGGAAGAATTCAGGAGCGAGGATAAGTGCGAGGAAACCGGCAAATAATGTCACGCCAAGGCCATAACTGCCAAAATGTAACTCTCCCAGATAAGAAAAACCAAAATAAACAGCGACAACCGCAATGGAAACAGCGGCAAAAAATTCCAATACCGCAGAAGATAAAAATGCCATACGTAGTACTTCCATTGTCCTGCGTCGGAAATCTTCTGTTGATTCGGTAATTTGTTTAATTTCTGCTTTTCCCCCATGGAACAAACGCAATGTTTCGAGACCACGTAAACGATCCAGAAAATGACCACTTAAGCGACCAAGTGCAACAAAATTGCGTCGGTTAGCATCAGCTGCCCCTAATCCGACCAAGGCCATGAAAATAGGGATTAATGGCGCAGTTACGAACAGAATAACACCCGCGGCCCAATTGATGGGAAAGATAGTGATCAGGATTAAGACAGGAATAGTAGCCGCAAGGGTCATTTGCGGTAAATAGCGGGAATAAAAATCCTGCATATCTTCAATTTGTTCCAGAATAATGGTCGCCCAGCTACCAGCCGGTTTGCCTTTTACCCAAACAGGTCCCAATTGGGTCAGCTTATCCAATACCATACCGCGGATTTGTTGACGCACGACTTTACCGCAGATAAACCCGATACGCTCCCGGACAGCACTGATAATGGCTCTCAGCGTGAAAGAAGCCGTCAACATGAGGAATTGGTTGATGAGATTTTCACGGGGGACATTATCCATAATAAGCGCCTGAAGAATAGAAGCGAGAAGCCAGGCCTGAGTGATAATCAATAAACCACCAATTAGCCCTAGCAGCATGGATAGACGAAGCCATCGACGGGCTGGAGCGCTTTGCTGTTTCAGCCATCGAACAAGTTCAGATTGTCTTGTTTTGTCCATAAGAATAATTTTAGATTAGCAGATGATGATACGGCATATCCAAAAAGCTGGTCATTGTATTGCCAGCTTCCGCGCACTATGGTTACCTGTAAAATAATGGTTACCTGTAAGATTATGTTACCTGTAAAAATATTACCTGTTAAAAAGCGCTATCGAAACAGCGCTTTTGGGGAAAGATCATCTTATTTAGTTGCCAGTCCGTCCAGAAAACGTTCGGCGTCCAGTGCAGCCATACAGCCCGTGCCGGCTGAAGTAATAGCTTGTCGGTAAACATGATCCATGACATCACCTGCGGCAAATATACCGGGAATGGAAGTCTGGGTAGCATTTCCATGCAGACCGGACTGAACTTTGATGTACCCGTTTTCCAGCTCAAGCTGCCCTGCAAAAATGTCGGTATTAGGACTATGACCGATGGCGATGAAAACACCTGCGACATCCAGCTCTTCAGTGTTGTCACTTTTCGTATCGCGAATACGGATACCTGTTACACCCATTTCATCACCCAAAACCTCATCTAGGGTGCGATCAGTATGCAAAATAATATTGCCGTTTTTAACCTTATCCATCAAACGGTCAATCAAGATCTTTTCTGAACGGAAAGTATCACGGCGATGGATTAGGTGAACTTCAGACGCAATATTCGCCAAATATAAAGCTTCTTCAACAGCAGTATTACCGCCACCTATGACAGCAACTTTTTGTTTACGATAGAAGAAACCATCACAAGTTGCACAGGCAGAAACACCACGTCCTTTAAATGCTTCTTCGGAAGGCAGTCCCAAATAACGAGCAGAGGCACCTGTTGCGATGATTAAGGCATCACAGGTATATTCCTGATCATCACCATATAGATGGAATGTTTTTTTTGAGAAATCAACTTTCTTAATGTGATCAGCTATAATTTCTGTCTGAAATTTTTCAGCGTGCTGGAACATACGCTCCATCAAAACAGGGCCTGTTAGCCCTTCAGGATCACCGGGCCAGTTTTCAACTTCGGTCGTGGTGGTCAATTGACCGCCTTTCTCAACCCCGGTAATGAGTACGGGATTTAGATTAGCACGGGCCGCATAAACAGCAGCAGTATAACCAGCAGGACCTGAGCCAAGAATGATGAGCTTACTGTGTTTGGCTGTACTCATGAATACCTCATTTCCATTATCGCATATTGCAGATTTAGGGATTGTAGGAGAAATAATAAGTTAAAAAAAGCGATTATCAGATAAAATATTCATGTTATTAACGATTTTACCGATAGATAGTAACTGTGATGTAATAGGAATGTAAGAAGTGAGTGCTTAACTTTTTGAATTGAACATCATTTATTCGTTTTAGGCATGAAACGAGCTATTGAAACGATTTACCGAAAATTTGTTTGGTAGGTTGTTCTGATTTTTGTTCATTTACTTTGACAATCGGCTATGCATTTGCGAAAACATCTATGTAAGAGATAATTATCTGCCTCGCTAATCAATTGTTTCTATAGAACAGACAATTTGGCGTAGATAATTTTCTCATAGAATATTAAAAATTGCCGATAAGCTGCTTTCTGAGAGACATGTGTTTTGGGAGATAACATTCTGGAAGACAGTGCTCTAGTAAGTCGTGTTTTGGTTAATCGAGTTCTGGGAAATTGTATTCTGGAAGATTACGTGCAGGCCCCAAACCTTGGTTACAGATTGAGCTTTAGCCTTTGAAGACATCTTTTCCAGCTCAACTGCTTAAAAGAGATAGGGAAAATGTTATGGGTGTAGGAATATAAAGAGAGAGCAATAAGATGATAGATAATAAGAAGCGTCCAGGAAAAGATCTTGATCGCATAGACCGTAATATCCTTAACGAATTGCAGAAAGACGGCCGTATTTCTAATGTGGAATTATCCAAACGGGTAGGATTATCACCTACGCCTTGTTTAGAACGCGTACGTCGTTTAGAGCGTCAAGGCTTTATTTCTGGTTATACTGCCTTGCTGAATCCCCATTATTTGGATGCATCATTGCTGGTGTTCGTTGAAATTACCCTAAACCGTGGAGCAGCAGATGTTTTTGAGCAGTTCAATACTGCCGTACAAAAACTGGAGGAAATTCAAGAGTGCCATTTGGTTTCAGGGGATTTTGACTACTTACTGAAAACACGTGTGCCAGACATGTCTGCGTACCGTAAATTACTAGGTGAGACCTTATTGCGTCTTCCGGGCGTTAACGATACTCGTACTTATGTAGTCATGGAAGAAGTGAAACAGAGTAACCGTTTGGTAATTAAGACTCGTTAAGCTTTTGTCTACAATGTACAGTGTATAGATGCAAAACAGGAAAAATTTAGGTACACTCCTGTTTATGCATACAGTTTCAACGCTGAGCTAACCTCAGCGTTGTTCCGTTTAATCAACAGGAAAACCTGGAGAGCCTTTCTTGAACCAGGAATATACAGAAGACAAACGTGTTAGATTAAAAAGAGTCAGCAATGGCCGTCGGCTTCTGGAAGCCGTTCTGTTGGTTATTGCTATATGTGCCGTATATTTAATGGTAGCACTTATCAGTTTTCACCCTTCCGATCCTAGCTGGTCACAAACTGCCTGGCATGAACCTGTTCATAATTTAGGTGGCAGCATTGGTGCCTGGTTGTCAGACATACTATTCTCAGCATTTGGTATTCTTGCCTATGCAGTCCCACCCTTAATGCTTTCGGGTTGTTGGAATGCTTTCCGTCAGAAAGATAGGCAAGAGTATGTGGATTTCTTCACACTGGCATTACGCGTTATTGGTGCCTTAACTCTTATTTTGACTTCATGTGGTTTGGCTGCACTCAATATTGATGATTTCGATGATTTTGCTTCAGGTGGTGTTATCGGTAGTCTGTTCAGTAACGCGATCTTGCCGTGGTTTAACATCCTTGGTGCAACTTTGGCCTTGCTTGGAACATGGGCTATCGGGTTCACATTATTTACGGGCTGGTCCTGGCTTACCATTGCAGAAAAAATCGGGGAATACACTCTGGATTCGCTCAGTTTTGTGGTTAATCGTGGTCGCACACAAACTGATTATAATGATGAGTTGGAAAAAGAAGTTTTTCCAGAGACTTCTAATGATACAAGCCATTCTAAACAAGGGGAGTCTAAAGTAGCTCCTGTTAGGGCAACTCATGTTATTCAAAACGCCATTGCTGATGATGAAGATGATGTGTTGCTGACAGTTCCGACAGTAACAGAGTTGGTGAATACCATTTCAGAACAGCCAGTTATGGAAAAGTCAGAGGAAACAATTTCACCTGGAATAGTTTCTCCTAAGTCTGAAAGTATTTCACCTGAACAGATGCAATCTACTCTGGAACAAAACAATACATCTCACCTGATTAAGCCACAAATATCCATAGTTCCAGAAGCAGTATCAGTACAAACGGAATTAGGGCAGGTTGGATCTGAACAGATTACTGGATTAGAACAAACTGAAAATAGTCAGGGGCAAGAGCCTACCCGGTATACATTTGAGCTGCCTGATGAGCACCAGCCGGGGAATGACATAGCAACACAGAGTGCTATGTCAATGTCACCGCCTTCAAAAGATAGTACTGATTTGCGGGATTCGGTAACTAGCTCTATTGCTGTTGTGAAAAATCCTCAGATGAAACAGGGAATAGGCCCTGAAATGCCAAGGCCGAATCCGGTACGAATACCGACTCGCCGTGAATTGTATGGTATTAAAGTCCCTTCTCAACGTTTGTCTGAGCATTTGCAGCGGAAAGAAAGACAGGTTGAACTCAATGCTGAAGCTGAAGAACAGAGAATGGATGAGCAGCAGCAAAATATGTTGCGTGAGCAATTTATTGCGCAACAACGTGAGCGTTATGGTTATGATTTGGAAAAAGAGGCAGAACAAGTAAAAACTGGAAATTTCACCTCTATTTATAACCAACCAACACATGATAACCAACCAATACATGGAAAAACAACAGCAGAACAATCTGTTGAGAACCGTGATGATAAAGCACCAATCAGTATTGATGAACAAGCAGAGCAGGAAGAAACGTTGCGGAAAGAATTTGAACAGCAGCAACGTCAACGTTATCAAAGCCAGCTTGCCCAGCAGTCTGAACAGCCTATTTTTGATTACTTTTCACCAAATAATAGCGTAGAAATTCCTGAGCCAGCAGAACCATTATTTACGCCTTCTGGATCTATACTACCGCAGGAGGCTATTCAGCCAGAACAAGAAAAAAATATTGTTCCGGTTTCAACAGATTCTTCTATTTTAAAAAATTCTCATCAGTTGGAAACTACGCATAATTTTGCGCAGCAACCGCAGCAACCGCAGCAACCGCAGCAACCGCAGCAACCGCAGCAACCGCAGCAACCGCAGCAACCGAGTCTGTTTCATCCATTTTTGGTACGT
This sequence comes from Xenorhabdus siamensis, assembly GCF_037996745.1. Taxonomy (NCBI): domain Bacteria; kingdom Pseudomonadati; phylum Pseudomonadota; class Gammaproteobacteria; order Enterobacterales; family Morganellaceae; genus Xenorhabdus; species Xenorhabdus siamensis. Next base: position 190,115 of record NZ_JBBMXE010000017.1, on the reverse strand, counting down.
AATGATCAGCCATTGCCTAAGCCGACTACACCGATGCCTTCTTTAGATCTTCTGGCAGAACCTCCAGCAGAAGAAGAACCGATTGATATGTTTGCGCTGGAACAAACTTCGCGTTTAATTGAAGCTCGTCTGAATGATTATCGTGTCAAAGCGGATGTTGTTGGGTTCTCTCCAGGTCCTGTAATCACGCGTTTTGAATTGGATTTAGCGCCTGGGGTTAAAGCTTCCCGTATCTCTAATTTATCTCGTGATCTTGCTCGTTCACTTTCGGCTGTCGCAGTTCGTATTGTTGAAGTGATCCCAGGAAAACCTTATGTGGGTTTGGAATTACCGAATAGAAAACGCCAGACCGTTTATTTGCGGGAAGTGCTGGATTGTGAAAAATTCCGTAATAACCCGTCACCATTAACTATCGTTTTGGGAAAAGATATCGCTGGTCAGCCTGTTGTTGCTGATTTAGGGAAAATGCCTCATTTGTTAGTGGCAGGGACGACAGGTTCGGGAAAATCAGTCGGCGTTAATGCCATGATCCTCAGCATCTTGTATAAAGCGAAACCAGAAGATGTTCGTTTTATCATGATCGACCCGAAGATGCTTGAGTTATCTGTTTATGAAGGCATTCCGCATTTGTTGACAGAAGTGGTCACTGATATGAAAGACGCAGCCAATGCACTGCGTTGGTGTGTCAATGAAATGGAACGCCGTTATAAATTGATGTCAGCTTTAGGCGTTCGCAATATCGCGGGTTATAACGATAAGATCAAACAGGCTGAAAATATGGGCCGACCGATCCCGGATCCCTTCTGGAAGCCAGGTGACAGTATGGATGTGGAACATCCTGTACTGAAAAAAGAGCCTTATATTGTTGTTATGGTCGATGAGTTTGCCGATTTAATGATGACAGTCGGGAAAAAAGTGGAAGAGTTAATCGCGCGTTTGGCACAGAAAGCACGGGCTGCGGGGATCCACTTGGTACTGGCTACACAGCGTCCTTCTGTTGATATTATTACGGGATTGATTAAGGCCAATATTCCTACGCGAATTGCATTCACTGTTTCCAGTAAAATTGATTCCCGTACCATTCTTGATCAGGGAGGAGCGGAATCATTGCTTGGTATGGGGGATATGCTTTATTTGGCACCAAACTCTTCGATTCCTGTACGTGTCCACGGTGCTTTTGTGCGTGATCAGGAAGTCCATGAAGTTGTTAATGACTGGAAAGCGCGTGGTCGCCCTCAATACATTGATAATATTATTAAAGGGGGGGAAGATGGCGAAGGAGGATTGGGATTAGATAGTGATGAAGAGCTGGATCCTTTGTTTGATCAGGCAGTTGAATTTGTGATTGAAAAACGCCGAGTATCTATCTCAGGGGTACAACGTCAATTCCGCATTGGTTATAACCGGGCAGCTCGAATTGTAGAACAGATGGAAGCTCAGCAAATTGTCAGTGCGCCTGGTCATAATGGCAATCGTGAGGTTTTAGCACCTCCGCCACATGAACACTGAGCATCATTTTAGATTCGGCATCGGTTATTGTGATGCCGATAATATATGAATTGAAGGTATTCACACATGAAAAAACTGATGTTGATTGGTTGTCTGATGATGGGAATGAGCGTGAGTTCTGCATGGGCTGATGCTGCACAAAGTTTACAGGGACGATTGAGTCAGGTAAATAGTTTTCACGCTAACTTTACCCAGACTGTTACCAGCAGTGACGGTTCAACGATCCAAAAGGGTGAAGGGCAACTCTGGGTTAAACGTCCCAATTTGTTTAATTGGCATATGACATCACCTGATGAAAGTACTTTGATTTCTGATGGCAAAACATTGTGGTTCTACAATCCTTTTGTTGAGCAAGTAACAGCTAATTGGCTGAAAGATGCTACGGGCAATACACCATTTATGTTGATTGCTCGTAATGATCCTGCGGATTGGAAACAATACAGAGTGACACAAAATGGTAATAATTTTGAGTTGACGCCTAATAATGCCAATGGAAATCTGAAACATTTTTCAATCACAGTGACACCTGATGGTACTATTCAAAAATTCACGGCAGTTGAACAAGACGGTCAGAAAAGCGCATATCAGTTGAAAGGGCAGCAGAATACCAGCGTAGATGCGTCAAAATTCAAATTCACTTTACCAGAAGGTGTTACGCTGGATGATCAGCGCCAGTGAGGTTTAAGTGAACAATCTTTCACTCGATTTTTCACAGAATGAGTTTCAGCCACTGGCTGCAAGAATGCGGCCAGTTACGCTGGATCGTTATATTGGACAGCAACATCTATTGGCGAAGGGAAAACCTTTGCCAAGGGCGATCCGTGCAGGTCATCTTCACTCCATGATTTTGTGGGGGCCGCCGGGCACGGGGAAAACGACGCTGGCTGAAATTATCGGCTATTATGCGCAAGCGGATATTGAACGTATTTCTGCCGTGACATCCGGTATCAAAGAGATACGTGAATCTATAGAGAAAGCACGACAGAACCGCAATGCAGGGCGCAGAACAATTTTGTTTGTCGATGAAGTTCACCGATTTAACAAAAGCCAGCAAGATGCCTTTCTGCCGCACATTGAAGATGGCACCATCACATTCATTGGTGCCACGACTGAAAACCCCTCTTTTGAGCTAAATTCAGCACTGTTATCACGAGCGCGAGTCTATTTATTGAAATCTCTTTCGCCAGCAGAAATAGAACAAGTGCTTATTCAGGCCATAAATGATAAAGAACATGGCCTTGGTGGGCAAAATATCGTGTTGCCGGACAATACTCGTCAGATGGTCGCTGAGTTGGTCGCAGGGGATGCGCGTCGTTCACTGAACTTGCTGGAAATGATGTCGGATATGGCGGAAGTCAATGTACAAGGGCAACGTATCCTGACCCCAGAGTTACTGAAAGAGGTTAGCGGAGAGCGGAGTGCGCGATTCGATAATCAAGGGGATAGGTACTACGACTTAATCTCTGCTTTGCATAAATCAATCCGTGGTTCTTCACCGGATGCTGCACTTTACTGGTATGCCAGAATTATTACCGCGGGTGGAGATCCACTTTATGTTGCCCGCCGCTTACTGGCAATAGCGTCTGAAGATGTAGGCAATGCTGATCCGCGTGGAATGCAGATAGCAATTGCTGCATGGGATTGTTTTACCCGTGTTGGTGCAGCAGAGGGAGAACGTGCAATTGCACAGGCAATTGTTTATCTTGCCTGTGCTCCCAAAAGTAATGCTGTTTACACAGCATTTAAAGCAGCGATGGCAGATGCACAAGAAAAGTCGGATTATGACGTTCCTGCTCATCTGCGTAATGCTCCAACCAAGTTGATGAAAGAAATGGGTTTTGGTGAAGAATATCGTTATGCCCACGATGAGCCCAATGCGTATGCGGCGGGAGAAGTTTATTTTCCACCTGAGATGCAACATACTCGTTATTACCACCCGACCAACAGAGGGCTGGAAAGTAAAATTGGTGAGAAATTAAACTGGTTGATGGAGCAGGACCAAAGTAGCTCAACAAAACGCTATCGTTAATGTCATTGATACGGTAAGGTTCATATGGCAAAGAATTTATATCAGATTGGTTAATCAAAACTGATTTTGCTACTGTTTTAGTAACTTTTTTCTCAATACTATTTTCTTAACAACTGGTTTCTTAACAACAAGTTTCTTAACAACAACAAGCACAGGAATAGCATGCTCGATCCAAATATGCTGCGTAACGAGCTAGACGCAGTCGCCGAAAAACTGGCTCGCAGGGGTTATACCCTTGATGTGGAGACGGTGCGTAAACAAGAAGAGCGCCGTAAAGTTTTACAAGTTGAAACTGAAACCCTGCAAGCAGAACGTAATTCCCGATCGAAGGCTATTGGTGCAGCTAAAGCCCGTGGTGAAGATATTGAACCATTGCGCCAGGAAGTAAATCAATTGGGAGAAAAGCTAGATTCAGCAAAAGCTGAATTAGAAGTATTGCAGGCTGAGATCCGTGATCTCGCATTAGGCATGCCGAATATTCCTGATGATTCTTCTCCTGACGGAAAAGATGATGGTGATAATGTGGAAATCAGCCGTTGGGGTGAACCACGTCAGTATGATTTTGAAGTGAAAGATCATGTATCGTTGGGTGAGTTAACTGATGGCCTTGATTTTGCTGCCGCAGTGAAATTAACAGGTGCGCGTTTTGTCGTGATGAAAGGGCAAATTGCCCGCCTGCATCGTGCATTGGCGCAGTTTATGCTGGATCTGCATACTGAACAACATGGCTATCTGGAAACTTATGTGCCTTATCTGGTTAACCATGACACGCTATACGGTACAGGCCAGTTGCCTAAATTTGGTGAAGATTTGTTTCACACTAAGGCCCTGGCAGAAGATTCAGGCAGTAACTATGCACTTATTCCAACTGCGGAAGTCCCTGTGACTAACTTAGTGCGTGGTGAAATTCTGGATGAGAGTGATCTTCCTCTGAGAATGACAGCACACACCCCTTGCTTCCGCTCAGAAGCGGGTTCTTACGGTCGCGATACTCGTGGCCTGATCCGTATGCACCAGTTTGATAAAATTGAGCTGGTTCAAATTGCTCATCCTGAAAAATCCATGGAAGCGTTGGAAGAGCTGACAGCGCATGCAGAAAAAGTATTGCAGTTACTGGAATTACCTTACCGTAAAATGTTGCTGTGTACCGGAGATATGGGCGCGAGTGCAAGAAAAACCTACGATTTGGAAGTCTGGTTACCTGCACAGAATACTTATCGTGAAATTTCATCTTGTTCTAATATGTGGGATTTTCAGGCTCGTCGTATGCAGGCCCGTTTCCGCAGTAAAGATGATAAAAAACCCCAGTTAGTGCATACACTGAATGGCTCTGGCTTGGCTGTAGGGCGTACACTGGTTGCTGTAATGGAAAACTATCAGCAGGCAGATGGCCGTATTGAAGTTCCAGAAGTATTGCGTCCTTATATGAAAGGACTGGAATATATTGGCTAATACCTTGTATCTTTAATAAAAAGCGCCATATCAGGCGCTTTTTTATCAACAATAATTTATGTTTTATCCTGGCCTATAAGATGCGTTCCCTTGCCGCTGCGACGCAACTTGAAATCCATTGGGTATAGAACTGATTGTAAAAATGAAAATACTGAAAATAAGAATGATAAGATGTATAAAAGAAAAATTACCAATCAGAAGTACAGGCTCTGCTGCACTAACTAAAATTAATTTTCCTTTTATAGGCAATCAATAAAATCATCTTGTACTTTAAATGGTATATCATCAAGAAATGATTTTTTATCATATTGTTAAATGAGTTTGTTTTAATACTTTTTTAGTTAATGTATTTATGACGTGGATGTAATTTATTAATAATTCAATAGTTATTGAGTGAAATCAAATTGTGTAAAAAGTGCACCTGAATTTATAATATGGTAGTTTGTTATAGAACGTTGTCTGATAAAAACATCGGGTTTAAATTTGCACAATATTTAAATGATAAAATGATTTTTTAGCACAAAACTGGTTGCAATTTATCATTGAACCAGTTGCTATTTGTAATGATTTATTTTGTGACGGTTGGAAGAATATTGGACTCAATAAATTATATGATGTCCGTAACTAGTTAGGATTCGTTGCACTCGCTCCATCGTTTCATTAGAAGGTGGTGTTACCCCTTCTAGTTTGTATTCTTCACCCATGGCAATCCATTTATGCTTTCCAAGCTCATGATAAGGCAATAATTCAATTTTCTCGATGTTCTTCATATCCCTAGTGAATTCTCCCAGCATGTGGACAGATTTATCATCATCTGACCATCCGGGTACAACCACATAGCGGATCCATGTTTTTTGATTGCGTTTTGCCAGATAATGGGCAAATTCGAGCGTTCGATGATTGGAAACACCGACCAGTTCCCGGTGAATATCATCGTTAAGTTGTTTTAGATCCAGCATCACTAAATCGGTATCATCCAGCAGCTCATCAATTACTGGTTCATAGCGGCGAACAAAGCCATTGGTATCTAAACAAGTGTGAATACCTTCTGCATGGCAAGCTCTGAACCAATCACGGACAAATTCAGCTTGAAGGATGGCTTCTCCACCTGATGCTGTGACTCCACCACCTGAGACATTCATAAAATGGCGATAAGTTGTTACTTCCTTGATAAGTTCTTCGACAGTTACCGTTTTGCCGCAATGCGTATCCCATGTATCCCGATTATGGCAATAAAGACAACGCATTAGGCAGCCTTGGAAAAACGCGATAAAACGGATACCAGGACCATCAACGGTTCCGCAGGATTCAAAAGAGTGGATACGGCCAAGTACCGACATGAAAGGGTTTCTCCAAAAACTGATTGGATGCTGAGAGAGTAAAGGCCCCGATTTTACAGGGGCCTTGGAGTGTATGCCATTTTGCTCGATTAGAAAATTATGGCCTTTTTAAGGTAACACGATGCGACTAATAAATATTTACATTGTTTGCGTAAATGTACGCGTAATGACATCCTGTTGCTGTTCTTTAGTCAGAGAATTGAAGCGTACTGCATAGCCAGATACACGGATCGTCAACTGAGGATATTTTTCAGGATTTTCCATTGCATCTATTAGCATTTCACGATTCATTACGTTAACGTTTAGATGTTGACCACCTTCAATATCGGTTTCATGATGGAAATAGCCATCCAACAGAGCTGCCAGATTCGTTTTGCGTGCTTCGTCATTTTTACCCAGAGCGTTAGGTACGATAGAGAAGGTATAAGAGATACCATCCTTCGCGTAAGCAAATGGTAGCTTAGCAACTGAGGTCAGTGAAGCCAGCGCACCTTTTTGGTCACGACCGTGCATTGGGTTAGCGCCCGGCCCAAATGGGGCACCTGCACGACGGCCATCAGGTGTGTTACCCGTTTTTTTACCATAAACAACGTTAGAGGTAATGGTTAATACAGACTGAGTTGGTACTGCATTACGATAGGTCTGCAATTTCTGAATTTTCTTCATGAAACGTTCAACCAAATCGCAGGCAATATCATCAACACGAGTATCATTATTACCAAACTGGGGATATTCACCTTCGATTTTGAAATCAATCGCCAGGCCATTCTCATCACGGATTGGTGATACTTTTGCATATTTGATCGCGGACAGAGAGTCTGCCGCCACAGACAAACCTGCGATACCACATGCCATAGTACGGTGAACATCCCGATCATGCAGTGCCATTAAGGAGGCTTCATAGCTGTATTTATCATGCATGTAGTGGATGATATTCAGCGCTGTGACGTACTGTTTTGCCAGCCAGTCCATAAAGTGATCCATGCGTTCGATGACTTTATCATAATCCAAAACATCATCTTTCATGGGGGCTTCCTTCGGGCCAACCTGCATTTTCAGTTTTTCATCTACACCACCATTAATCGCATACAACATGGTTTTCGCCAGATTTGCACGGGCACCGAAGAACTGCATTTGTTTGCCAACAACCATTGGGCTGACGCAACATGCAATGGCGTAATCATCACTGTTGAAATCGGGACGCATCAGATCATCATTTTCATACTGCAAGGATGAAGTATCGATAGACACTTTTGCTGCGTATTTTTTAAAGTTGGCTGGTAGTTTTTCAGACCACAGAATGGTCATGTTGGGTTCCGGAGATGGCCCCATTGTGTACAGCGTATTCAAGAAACGGTAACTGTTTTTGGTAACAAGGGTACGACCATCCAGACCCATACCGGCTATTGATTCAGTAGCCCAAATCGGATCACCGGAGAACAACTCATCGTATTCCGGAGTACGCAGGAAACGAACCATGCGCAGCTTCATCACCAGATGGTCGATTAGCTCTTGTGCTTCTTGTTCAGTCAATTTGCCCGCTTGCAGGTCTCGCTCAATATAGATATCCAGAAAGCTGGATACACGGCCGAAAGACATTGCAGCACCATTTTGAGATTTTACAGCAGCCAGATAGGCAAAATAAGTCCACTGTACAGCTTCCCTGGCGGTGGTCGCAGGGCCGGAAATATCGTAGCCATATTTAGCAGCCATTTCTTTAATTTGACCAAGAGCATGATGTTGTTCTGAAATCTCTTCACGCAGGCGAATAGTTGCTTCCAGATCTTCGCCATTTTCCAATTTTTCTTGCAATGAGGTGAATTGTGCATACTTTTCATCACGCAGGAAATCAATACCGTACAGTGCAACACGACGATAATCACCGATAATACGACCGCGGCCATAAGCATCAGGTAAACCAGTTAGTACACCGGATTTGCGGCATTTCAGAATATCAGACGTATAAACATCGAATACCCCCTGATTGTGGGTCTTACGATATTCAGTAAAAATTTGTTTCAGTTTTGGATCCAGCTCTCGGTTGTATGCTTTGCAGGAGCCTTCAACCATTTTAATCCCACCAAATGGAATAATGGCACGTTTCAGTGGCGCTTCAGTTTGCAGACCAACGATTTGTTCTAGATCTTTTTCAATATAACCAGCATCATGAGAGGTAATTGTAGACGCAATGTCAGTATCAAAATCAACCGGAGCATGAGTGCGGTTTTCGATTTTGATACCTTCCATGACCATTTCCCACAAAATATCCGTCGCTTTTGTAGCGCCTGCAAGAAATGATTCATCACCTTCATATGGAGTGTAGTTTTTCTGAATGAAGTCACGAACATTGACTTCATTCTGCCAGCTACCTTCGTTAAAGTCTTGCCATGCTACAAAGAATTTTTCATTTAACTCAGACATGATACTTTTACCTTTTAACCGTAGAACTTGGAAATTTGGTGTGGAAGCAAATTAATGTCAGCGGCTACCACGTAAATAAATGAACCAATAAGTCAACCCAACCAATATCGAACCACCAATGATGTTACCAATCGTAACTGGTAGCAGGTTATCAGTAATAAAATTTGAGACTGTCAGTTGGGGAAATTGCTCCGGTGTTGTTCCTACTTTTTCCCAGAATTCAGCGGTAGCGAATTCTTTAATAACAATTCCAAAAGGGATCAGAAACATGTTAGCAATGCTGTGTTCAAAGCCGCTTGCGACAAACATGCTAATTGGCAGAATTAATGCAAATAATTTATCAACAAGGCTGCGGCCTGCATAACTCATCCAGACAGCAAGGCATACCATCAGATTAGCTAAAATGCCTAAGCATAATGCCTCAATAAAGGTATGGTGCATTTTATGATCGGCTACCTGTAATACGTTCAGGCCCCAAAAACCATTGGCGGCGGTATGTTGACCTGAATGCCACATTAAAGTGACAAAAAATAAAGCTCCAATCAGATTACCGATATAAACGTTAATCCAGTTTTTGAACATTTGTGACCAGGTAATACGGCCCGTTGCTTTTGAAACAATGGTCAGTACTGTGGAAGTGAAGAGATCGACACCAAATATTATTATTAACATTAAGCCCAGGGAGAAACAGATACCACCGGTCAATTTAGCTAAACCATAAGGAATGGAAAAAGTTCCTGTTGTAACCGTAATATAAAAGACGAAAGCAATGGAAATAAATACACCAGCCATGATTGCTGATAAATAAGTTACTGCGAAATGTTTATTGACTTTATATACACCGCTATCATCAGCAATTTGTGCCATTACAGCAGGTGGATATAAATTAAAAGGGTTGTCAGTTTTCATACTAACACTCTCTTTTTTCTCAGTTAATTATAGCACGTGATGATAGTAACAAATGGGCATTGACCTGAATTTGATATAGATCATATTAAATAGAAAGCCTAGTGAATTATTGCTGTTAAAATAGTCTTTTTTTGGATTAACTTTTTGATATCTATTTAAAAAATATTTTTTAAAAATTATAAAAGTATTTTATATGAAGAATTTTGAGAAAAATACAGGAAAAGTAAAATAACAGGTTAAATTGTCATTTATTTGTTATTTGAAAATAAATGTAATTTAACCTGAGTTTTAATTTTGCCAGAAAATAACTTTAATTTAACAGGTTATTTATCCCTGTTTATTTATCCAAAAATCCCGTTTGGCTTTTTGTAGTTTTTCATAAGCATTCAATAATGCTTGATGGGCTGGTAATGCTTTTAATTCTGAATCGATAGACCATAATCCGTAGAAACAGTTTTTACCATCAATGGCTGAAGATGCAGCCTCTACCGCTTTCTGACCGTACATTTTGACAAAAGCTTGATGATATTGGCCTGGATCACGATCTTCTTCTTGGGTAAGCAATAGTAGGGTATGCAGGCAGCGATAATAATTTGCCCTTTCTGCTGTGAAGACAGAAGAGTTGAAATCTTGTGTCCATTCAACCCATATCAGAGCCTGTTCCAGATCATGACCTGCCAGTGCCAACATGGATTTTAGTTCACCAATACGCAAGTTGCTCCAGCCGTTATCTTTACCTGCTGCAATTCCTAATAATTCACGCACGCGGGTAAAATCATCCAGCCCTTCTTCGTCTATTTGCTCAAGGAAGGCAAGGTATTCTTCTGGTTGCCATTGGCTATCCGGCAAGGACAGAATCGTATCACGCAAATGAGTTCCCATCGTATTATTGGCAATGTACAGATCTTCAACCGGATAAATATCTGACATACCCGGCACCAGAATGCGGCAGGCGTAAACACTAAGATGTTCATAATCAGCAATATAAACTTCTGCATCCAGCGATGTGAAAATGCTCATCAAAGTTGCGAATTCTTCTTCTGTTGTTCCGCTGAAATCCCAGTCGGCAAATTCATAATCAGCATCTTGTTTGAACAAATCCCAGCTAATTGCGCCGCTTGAATCAATAAAGTGAGTTTCCAGATTTGTGTGTTCAGAAACTTCTTCATCATCGAAACTTGGTGGTGTAAAGACATCAAGATCTTTCAGACTGCGGCCTTGTAAAAGTTCTGTTACGGTACGCTCTAACGCAACACCAAAATCAGGGTGAGCACCAAAAGAGGCAAAACATGTGCCGTTATTGGGGTTGAACAGTACAACGCAGATCACCGGGAATTGACCGCCCAGAGAAGCATCATAGCAATAGAGTGGGAAACCTTCTTCCTGCAATTTATTGACTGATGCAACAACACCGGGGTAGCGATCCATCACAACTTGTGGAATTTCAGGTAAACTAATGCATTCTGCGATAATGCGGTTTTTCACATAGCGTTCGAATACTTCGGATAGTCCCTGAACACGAGCTTCGTTTATGGTATTACCTGCTGACATACCGTTTGAAACATACAGATTCCCAACGATATTCATTGGAATATAAACGGTTTTATTATCGGACTGACGTGTGAATGGCAATGCGCAGATCCCACGTTCTTCATTACCGGATTGCAAATCAATCAACTGACTGCCACAAAGTTCATTGGCAGGATTGTAAAAATGGTGCAAATGTTCGTCCAGAATACCTTCTGGCAAGGAATCATCTTCCGGTAGAGGAAACCACTTTTCGTTTGGATAATGAACAAATTCGCTTTTAGCAATTGTATTTCCAAGATAAAAATCAGCGAAAAAATAATTTGTTGATAGACGCTCAAAGTATTCACCTAATGCAGAGGCTAATGCTGCTTTTTTACTGGCTCCCTTACCGTTAGTAAAACACAATGGACAATCGCGATCGCGGATATGTACTGACCAGACATTCGGAACAGGATTTAGCCATGAGGCTTCTTCAATATTAAAGCCAAGAGAGTTCAATTTATGCTGGAATTTATTAATTGAATCTTCCAGTGCGGCATCTTTGCCTGGGATATAGGTTTGCGTCATCGTTTATTCACTTCGATTTCTGTTAAGAATTGCATATCATACGAAGTTTTTTTTGTCTCCTCTATTTAATTCCAAAAAATTATTGTTAATTAGAGTTTATTTATTTCTCTTATACATACTAAAATAGCTTTTTTTACAAGAGGTTGAATAATGAAAAAGATCAAAAAAACAGCAATAGCTAGTTTTCTGGCTTTAGTCAGTGGTTCTGCGTTTGCTTTGCCAAACATTACTGTGTTGGCAACGGGTGGCACAATCGCTGGGGGTGGTGAATCTGCAACTCAGTCCAGTTATACTGCGGGTAAAGTAGGTATTGATTCATTGCTGAATGCTGTTCCTGCTATCAAAAATATTGCTGATCTGAAAGGGGAGCAGGTTGTTAGCATTGGTTCACAGGACATGAACGATCAAGTTTGGCTGACTCTGGCGAAAAAGATCAATGCTGATTGTGATAAAACTGATGGTTTTGTAATCACTCACGGTACTGATACTATGGAAGAAACCGCTTACTTCCTTGACCTGACTACTCAGTGCCGTAAACCAATTGTAATGGTTGGTGCAATGCGTCCATCCACTGCTCTGGGTGCTGACGGTCCATTGAATCTCTATAATGCAGTAGCTGTAGCAGCAGATAAAAATTCCGCAAACCGTGGTGTCTTGTTAGCTATGAATGACTCTGTTATTCATGGTCGTGACATCAGTAAGTTGAGCACCACCGAAGTTCAGGCATTCCAGGCAGTAAATGCGGGTTCACAGGGTTTTATTCATAACGGTAAAGTTAACTACTACTCTGTTGCACCAGTAAGAGCTGATAAAGCTGTTTTTGATGTCAGCAAACTGAACGAATTGCCAAAAGTAGGTATCGTTTATAACTACTCGAATGCTTCTGATCTGCCAGCAAAAGCATTTGTGGAAAATGGTTATAAAGGAATTATCAGCGCGGGTGTAGGTAACGGTAATATCTATAAATCCATTTTGGACACACTGGCTCAAGCAGCTAAAGATGGCGTTGTAGTTGTTCGCTCTAGCCGTATTCCTTTCGGTTACACTACTCAGAATGCTGAAGTTAATGACAGCAAATATGGTTTTGTAGCATCAGAACGTTTGAACCCGCAGAAAGCACGTGTTCTTCTGCAACTGGCTCTGACTGAAACTTCAGATCCAGCAAAAATTCAGGAAATGTTTTCTAAATATTAATTCCTGATCCAGGCAGAAAGACGTTTAAAAACGTCTTTCTGTATTGTATAAAATATAAACTCTACGCTATGACAAAAAACCTATTTTTTTCCAGTAAGTAAGATAACGTTTTAGAAGATCACTATCCATTGGTGTATATATAATGGATGTCTCTAGTGCTGATTCTGTATTTTTTGCATCATATGCGGGCATATTTTCATACGCCTCCCACCGTGTAAGCTCACCATAAACTTTTTCAGATAACATGGGCAGTAATGGTAAAAGAGGGTTATCTATCAGCTTTTGATCTGTTTCTAATTTTTTTAGCCACTCAGAATAATGCATGTCTTTGAGGTGATAACCACACTGATTAAGTAATTCAAAGAATGGATTTAAATCGACAGATTGCTTATTGTCAGGTGAAACCAAGTGATAAGCTTTTCCCAGGTTGCGATTATTGCGAGAAATATCAAGTAAGAGTTTGCTGACATAATTAACTGGAACGAACTCTTTTCGTTGATTAGCTAGTAATGGATAAGCTTTGATCATTATACAGCCTTTGACCAACCTGGAGACAAAATCGTTGGGATTACTCGCTCCAGTCAAACTATCTCCCATGATAAAACCAGGGCGATATACTGCAAGAGGTATTCCTCTGTCTCTGGCCTGCCATATTATTTGCTCAACAACCCACTGACTTTGTGTATATCCTGAATCATATTTTAAGCTGGGCAAGTAAGATGTTATGTCGTCATCTTCATATATTCTGGGTACAGTAGAGAAAAGCCCGACGGGACCAAAAACAGCAATAGTGGACACATAGTGTAGAGGTTTTATTTTCTGACTCACAGCAAAGCGTAATACATTTAGTGTTCCTAAGATATTGCTAGAGTAATGTATGGAATAAGGTTGAGAATAATTTACATGCGCGGCCAAATGAAAAATAACATCACATCCTGTAGATAGATTTTCATAAATTTGTTGGCTCAGAGCAAATTGCGGTTTTGCAATATCACTGGCAATAACTTGCAATCGTGAGAGAAATTCTTCTTTCCATAGACCATATTGATTCAGGTTTTCCTTAACTTTCAGTAGAGCAGCCTCATTATTATGAGCACGTACCAGACAAATGACCTTATTAATTTCATTTTGCAACAAAAGGTCGCGTAGGAAAAATGCGCCTAGAAATCCCGTTGCACCGGTTAATAATACTCGCCCTGAGTTTGAATCTAGCCATGGTTTAATTGGTTGAGATAACGGTTGGATATCGGAAGGAAGTTGGCTATCTTTAAGCATAACAGCACATAGATCAGTGGGATCGTTCTTATTTTGTTGTAGGCTTGTTGCCAGTTTTCTTGGCGTGGATGAGTCATATAAGAGCTGAATAGGTAAACGCCTCTGTATCTTATTCCCGATATCAATAATAAGTCTGGCAGCTTGTAATGAATTACCTCCTGACTGAAAAAAATCGCTATCTAATGTAATATCGTAATTATCTAAGATTTGACTCCAAATATTTAAAATTATCAATTCCTCTTCGCTCATTTCAGTATTTAATTGAGACAGAAATTGTTGTTTTTGATTCTTCGAATATTCCGCTAGCAAACGAGCTCTATCCATTTTACCATTTTGGGTAAGAGGAATATGTTCAACAACGACAATCCGGGGGTGCATATAATTAGGTAAATGATGACTCACCCATTGAGTGAGTGTTTGTTTGGAGAAAGCTTCTGATTCTTTAGGAATGATAAAAGCAATTAAGTAGGGTTCTGTATTCTCTTTTTTTACTACGCATACAGCTGTTGATTGTAGTAGTTGGCTTTTCAATAGCTGAGTTTCTACTTCTTCAATTTCGATACGATGTCCGCGTATTTTTATCTGATTATCTATCCGTCCTGCATACATATAAACACCATCAGAACGTTGCCAGCCTAAATCACCGGTTTTGTATATTCTTTTTAATTGGTTATTTTTCCCAACGTCAATCATCATGAAATGTTGAGCATTAATTTCTGGACGATTCCAATAACCACGGGCTAAACCCTCGCCTGCAAGATATATCTCACCTATTTGATTTGGCGCAACAGGTTGTTGTTGTTCATCCAAAATATAAATATCGGCATTAGCAATTGGCCTTCCTATTGGTACATTGTTTTCTATTAATTCGTCTAACTTGGTTTCATAGGTTAGGGCCATGATGGTACTTTCAGTGGGGCCATAGCAGTTTATGAAATGTTGGGGAGGGTTGAATTGTAAAACTTGGCGTAAAATATGTGAATTTAGTGTTTCACCACCTATGAGAAGGTAATGTAAGTGACGAAATGCTTGAGGACATGTTTGAACAGTTAAGTGGAATAAAGTAGCCGTCATAATCAGACAACTCACAGAGAACTTTTCCAATGTGGCTTTAAATAAATAAGGATCAATAATTATTTTTTTTGGAATAATAACTATTGAAGCTCCAGTTAATAAAGTTATCCAGACTTCGAACAGATAAACATCAAATGTAGGATTACAAATAGAGGCCATTATATCAGTAGCAGTTAAATTGATATGAGTTGGATTAACTACGAAGCGGAGAATACCGCGAGCTTCAATTTCAACTGCTTTAGGGGTTCCAGTGGTTCCGGAAGTGAATAAGATGTGGGAGCGATGGTTTTTTCCTCTATGAATATTAGGAAAATCTTCAGTCTTTGAGATTTCCAGTATATTTTGTTTAATAATAACGAAATTTGTTGGTAAGGGGCGCTCTTGATATTGTTGAGTTGTTAATGTCAGATTTATTTTTAAGTCTTGTAACATAAAGCATAATCTGTTATCAGGCATGGCAGGATCGAAAGGGACACAACTTCCACCTACCATTAGAATGGCAACTTGACTAATAACTTGTTCGATCCCGGGTTCCAGTAAAATAGCGACGGGAGTTTCATATTTCACGCTCAGATTGTATAAGTGAAATGCCAATGATCGTGCTTGATAGATTAATTCTCGGTAACTGATTGTACGTTCTTCCGTAATTATTGCATGGTGGTCAGGATTTTCTGAAGTTTTTTGTATAAGAATATTAATCAAATCACAGTTAGTCGGAGTTATTGATTTACTTTCTAAATTATGAGATGTGGTATTTATCATTGTGTGAATCATTATTATTCCTTTCGCAATTAATTAATAATTGTATTTATTTATATAGCAGGGGGGTATTTCTTACGGTATCAATAGTAGATAAGTAATTTAAGATGAATGGTTTTGAAGCGTATTACATATAATTTGATATTCATGTTTTTATTAAATGATATGAATTCAAATAATGAAAACAGAATTATTAATCGGAGATAATTAGTTTTTTATTGGTCAGATTAATATCTTGACTACAAGCAGCATGACCTAACTGCAAGTTAACAAGAATCTGGTAATAACCATTGCAGAGGCAGAGCGGGAGTGATAAAACCAATACGTCCGATTTTTATTGTATCCATAATGATAGGGTGAGTTAATGAGTCAGGTATATAATTTCAGTGCTGGCCCAGCCATGTTGCCAGCAGAAGTATTACGTCGTGCGGAACAAGAGCTTTGCAACTGGCATGGACTAGGAACGTCGGTTATGGAGATCAGTCATCGCAGCAAAGAATTTGTCTCTGTTGCGGCTGAAGCAGAAAAAGATCTCCGGGATTTATTATCGATACCTGATAATTATAAAGTGCTATTTTGTCACGGTGGTGCTCGAGGCCAGTTTTCAGCATTGCCATTGAATTTACTTGGCAATAAAACATCAGCAGATTATATCGTTGGCGGTTATTGGGCTGAAAGTGCGGCTAAAGACGCAGAAAAATATTGTACACCTAATGTCATTAATATTCTAACCGAAACAGATGGCATTAAAAGTGTGAAGCCAATGAGTGAATGGGCTTTAAGTCGGGATGCTGCTTATGTTCATTATTGCCCTAATGAAACTATTGATGGCATTGCTATTTTTGAAGAGCCGGATTTTGGCGATGATAAGATTGTAGTTGCCGATTATTCTTCAACCATTCTTTCTGCACCGATTGATGTAAGCCGTTATGGTGTCATTTATGCAGGTGCTCAGAAAAATATCGGGCCGGCAGGGATTACGGCCGTGATTATCCGTGAAGATTTGTTGGGTAAAGCGCATCAGCACACCCCTTCCATTCTGGATTATACCGTACAGGCTAATTATGACTCTATGTATAACACGCCACCAACATTTGCATGGTATCTCTCTGGTATGGTGTTCAAGTGGTTGAAAGAACAAGGTGGTTTACAGGAAATTAAAAAACGTAATTATGCAAAAGCTGAAAACCTGTATCAGGCTATTGATAACAGTAACCTGTATATCAACCGTGTTGCACCGCAAAACCGTTCTATCATGAATGTGCCATTCCAGTTGGCAAATCCGGCTCTGGATGGCAAATTCTTGGAAGAAGCCTATTCGCAAGGATTACATGCTTTGAAAGGACATAAAGTCGCCGGAGGAGCCAGAGCTTCAATCTATAACGCGATGCCGTATGAAGGTGTTCAGGCATTGGTCGAATTTATGGCAGATTTTGAGCGCCGTAACGCATAATAATTTTATTATTGGATCGGGAGGCATAAAACCTCCCGATATGAATCTATCTCATCAATTAAAAATACATTATGTTACCAATCGGAGAACCCGCTGTTTATGCAATCCCTGACGCTACAACCTATATCCTGCATTAATGGAACTATTAATTTACCCGGTTCCAAAAGTGTTTCCAACCGTGCATTATTACTTGCTGCCTTTGCTAAAGGGACAACTTATCTGACCAATTTATTAGATAGTGATGATATTTACCATATGCTTAATGCGTTGACAGAATTGGGTATTTCCTATCGTTTGTCAGATGATAGAACTGCCTGTGAAGTGGATGGCATTGGCGGAATTATAACTGGTAAAAATGGACTGGAACTATTCTTGGGGAACGCAGGAACAGCAATGCGGCCACTGGCTGCTGCATTATGTCTGGGACATAACGATGTTATTCTGACTGGTGAACCACGAATGAAAGAACGTCCTATCGGTCATTTAGTGGATGCCTTACGTCAAGGCGGGGCTCAAATAGATTATCTTGAACAAGAAAATTACCCTCCGTTGCGTATCAAAGGCGGTTTTCTTGGTGGAAAAGTTGTTGTAGATGGTAGTGTTTCTAGTCAATTTCTGACCGCTTTATTGATGGCAGCACCTTTGGCGTTGCATGACAGCGAAATTCATATTCAAGGAGAGCTGGTTTCTAAACCTTATATCGATATTACACTAGCATTGATGAACAGTTTTGGTGTAGCAGTGGAAAACGAACAATATCAAGTTTTTCGTGTTAAGGGACAACAGCAATACCAATCACCGGGGCATTATCTGGTCGAAGGTGATGCTTCATCTGCATCCTATTTTCTTGCTGCTGCTGCGATTAAAGGTGGCACAGTTCGCGTTACAGGTATTGGCAAAAACAGCTTGCAGGGTGATACGAAATTCGCAAATGTGTTGGAGAAAATGGGCGCGACCATACGTTGGGGGAATGATTTTGTAGAATGCGAACGCGGCGCATTGATTGGCATCGATATGGATATGAATGCGATTCCTGATGCTGCTATGACTATCGCGACAACTGCACTATTTGCCAAAGGTGAAACCACTATTCGTAATATTTATAACTGGCGGGTAAAAGAAACTGATCGTCTTAATGCTATGGCGATTGAGCTGCGTAAAGTTGGTGCTGAAGTAGAAGAAGGGTATGATTATATACGCATTGTTCCACCAGAAAAACTGAAGTTTGCTGAAATTGAAACCTATAACGATCATCGCGTTGCGATGTGTTTTTCATTGGTTGCTTTTTCGGATACCCCAGTAACTATCCTTGATCCTGGCTGTACAGCGAAAACATTCCCCGATTATTTCAAACAACTTGAATCCATCAGCTATACCCAATAGATTTCGAGCCGTATCGTGGCAGCTGAAATAAAGAGTATATATTCATGGCGAAATTTGTTGATTAATTATGATGTATTTATTCCACTCATCTTCTGAGTAGGTATAATAAGGCATATTTTATTGATTGCTAATTGAGCAATTTTTTGCATTCGTAGTTAATCCGTCAGTGATGTCGGAAAGCAATGCTGAAAGCGCTATGCAAAGCCAAAAAAGGAGGGAAATGAATGACAGCAATAGCCCCAGTAATCACCGTTGACGGGCCAAGTGGTGCAGGCAAGGGAACATTATGTCAGGCACTGGCTGAAGCATTGGATTGGCAATTGCTTGATTCAGGGGCCATTTATCGTGTGCTGGCACTAGCTGCCATCCACCATCAAGTGAATATCCAGTCTGAAGACTCACTGGTTCCTCTGGCTGCAAATCTGGATGTTCGTTTTGTTCCTGCAAATGGCAAGCTCAGAGTGATTCTTGAAGGTGAAGATGTCAGTAATGAAATCCGTATAGAAACTGTGGGTAATACTGCCTCTCAGGCGGCAACTTTCCCGCGTGTCCGTGAAGCATTGCTACGTCGGCAACGGGCTTTTCGTGTTGCTCCGGGCTTGATTGCTGATGGCCGTGATATGGGAACTGTCGTTTTCCCTGATGCACCAGTAAAGATTTTTCTTGATGCCAGTGCGGAAGAACGTGCTCGCAGGCGTATGTTGCAGTTGCAGGAAAAAGGTTTTAGTGTTAACTTTGAAAGCCTTTTGTCCGAGATACAAGAGCGGGATTTCCGCGACCGCAATCGGGCAGTTGCACCACTAGTGCCGGCACAGGATGCATTGATCTTAAATTCGACTAATATGTCTATTCAAGAAGTGATCGCTAAGGCACTGAGTTATGTGAGAAATACGTTAACATTACATGTTTAGATTACCTCTTTTCGCATATTATACTATTGCAACTGCACATCAAGACGATGTATAGAGAATTCTGGTATGTGGGTAGTGAAATATACTGGCATACCAACACCTTGTAACAAGGAATGTTGCGAGGTATGTAAAACAACCCCATTCGGCTGGATGCTAGATGGACGTTAATTTAAAACCTTGAAGATCATTAAAATGACAGAATCTTTTGCTCAACTCTTTGAAGAATCCCTACAGGCTATCGAAACTCGTCCAGGTGCAATCGTACGTGGCGTTGTCGTTGCTATCGATAAAGACGTTGTATTGGTTGACGCAGGTCTGAAATCAGAATCTGCTATTCCTGTAGAGCAATTCAAAAATGCTCAGGGCGAGCTGGAAATCCAAATTGGCGATGAAATTGACGTAGCTCTGGATGCGGTAGAAGATGGTTTCGGTGAAACTATCCTGTCCCGTGAAAAAGCGAAACGTCACGAAGCATGGCTGATGCTGGAAAAAGCATATGAAGAAGCTGAAACTGTTACCGGTATTATCAACGGTAAAGTAAAAGGCGGCTTCACTGTAGAACTGAACGGTATCCGTGCGTTCCTGCCAGGTTCACTGGTTGACGTTCGTCCAGTTCGTGATACTGCTCACCTTGAAGGCAAAGAGCTTGAGTTCAAAGTCATCAAGCTGGATCAAAAACGCAATAACGTAGTTGTTTCCCGTCGTGCGGTTATCGAATCTGAAAACAGCGCAGAGCGTGATCAGTTGCTGGAAAACCTGCAAGAAGGCATGGAAGTTAAAGGTATCGTTAAGAACCTGACTGACTACGGTGCATTCGTTGATCTGGGCGGTGTTGATGGCCTGCTGCACATTACTGATATGGCTTGGAAACGTGTTAAACACCCAAGCGAAATCGTCAATGTGGGTGATGAAATCACAGTTAAGGTACTGAAGTTCGATCGTGAGCGTACTCGCGTATCTCTGGGTCTGAAACAATTGGGTGAAGATCCATGGGTAGCAATCGCTAAACGTTATCCAGAAAGTACTAAACTGACTGGTCGCGTAACTAATCTGACTGACTACGGCTGCTTCGTTGAAATCGAAGAAGGCGTTGAAGGTCTGGTACACGTTTCAGAAATGGATTGGACTAATAAAAACATCCACCCATCTAAAGTTGTTAATGTTGGTGATGTTGTGGAAGTTATGGTTCTGGATATCGATGAAGAACGTCGTCGTATCTCGCTGGGTCTGAAACAGTGTAAAGCTAACCCTTGGCAGCAATTTGCTGAAACTCACAACAAAAACGACCGTGTTGAAGGTAAAATCAAGTCAATCACTGATTTTGGTATCTTCATCGGTTTGGACGGCGGTATCGACGGCCTGGTTCACCTGTCTGACATCTCCTGGAACGTGGCAGGTGAAGAAGCAGTTCGTGAATACAAAAAAGGCGACGAAATTGCTGCTGTAGTTCTGCAAGTAGATGCAGAGCGTGAGCGTATCTCTCTGGGCATCAAGCAACTGGCAGAAGATCCATTCAATAACTACCTGTCTGTAAACAAGAAAGGTACTATTGTTAATGGTAAAGTAACTGCAGTTGACGCAAAAGGTGCTACAGTTGAATTAGCTAACGGCGTTGAAGGTTACCTGCGTGCATCAGAAGCTTCTCGTGACCGCGTTGAAGATGCAACTCAAGCTCTGAACGTTGGCGATGAAATCGAAGCCAAATATGTTGGTGTTGACCGCAAAAACCGCGTAATCAACCTGTCTGTTCGTGCGAAAGACGAAGCTGATGAAAAAGATGCTATCGCTTCTGTGAACAAGCAAGAAGATGTGAACTTTGCTAACAACGCAATGGCTGAAGCTTTCAAAGCAGCTAAAGGCGAATAATCTAAGTCAATAACGGCGGGTAATATTTTCGGATATGATAATATTACCCGAATACGGTAGTTTAGGGAGGTACCATGACCAAGTCTGAGTTAATTGAAAGACTTGCTGAGCAACAATCTCATATGCCGGCTAAAGCCGTTGAAGATGCAGTGAAAGAAATGCTTGATCATATGGCAGAAACACTGGCCTCCGGTGAACGTATTGAAGTTCGCGGGTTCGGCAGCTTTTCTCTTCACTACCGAGCTCCGCGTGTGGGTCGTAATCCCAAAACGGGTGATAAAGTCGAACTGGACGGTAAATACGTTCCTCACTTTAAACCCGGTAAAGAATTACGTGACCGCGTGAATATCTATAGCAACAGCTAAGATAGAAGTTATTACTTAATTGCTACGGCACCTTCGGGTGCCGTTCTTTTTTACCATTTTCTGATTAAATTTAACCTGAATTCTGGAATTGGGGTTAAATTTATTTATTATTGTGATTAATTTCACATTTTTATGCTAACTATCTCTTCTTCTGAAATTAATTTGCGAAACACTTTCAGAATAAATTTCAACTGACTGGCGGTAGTACACATCATCAAATAGTCTTTTCTGTGTGTGAATGGAATTTCAATACAGAGGCATAAATGGATGCAGCAGACTATTTTGTTTCTCTCTACTGCTTTTTTATCTTTTTTACCAAAACTATTCTTGAAAATATGTCGAAAGCTACTTTGTCGGGAATCTTTTTGGCAAAAATCTTTACCGATTATCAATTTAAACCAAGCTGCTGCGGTTATTATCCTGGGAACAGTTCCCCTTTTATTATTTAGTGAATTACCTCAATGGACAGAACTCCTCGCTTTAGCAGGTGTGGCAATGGTTTTATGGTTTATTCCCTATAAAATAAGTCGTCTTATTTCACTGATATTATGGGTATCGATTTGGGGAAGCTGGCATGGTCACAACATCTTGGCTCAAATAATATATTTTAGTGAAACAACTCGCACAGCAACCGTTATAGTTGATAGTGCATTGTTGAATGAAGCAGATAGAGAAGAGAAAACACGTTATAGAGTCAGATTGATTGAAAGTGATGGGAAATATATTTTTCCCGGACTTTATGCGTCAGTATTATGGAATTCTTCAATACCATTATGTGCAGGCCAGAAATGGCAGGTTACCGTGAAACTCAGGCCTGTTCATGCCCAATTGAATCAAGGGAGTTATGATAGCCAACGCTATGCTTTGTCAATCCGTCAGCCTCTTAATGGCAAAATCATCAAGGCGAATTTATTGAATGGTAATTGTAATTTCAGACAAAAACTAATTAATGAACTGGCACCTGAAATACACTCTCTGAAACAGGCAGGTATTGCTTTGGCGTTATTGTTTGGTGAAAGAGCATGGTTAGATAAACAAACCCGGTTATTGTTACAACAAACAGGAATTGCGCATTTAATGGCGATTTCAGGGCTACATATTACAATAGCCAGTTTATTTGGTTGGGGTTTTGCCAGAGGGTTCCAGCTTTGTTTTCCTGCAAAATGGATTGGATTTCGTTTCCCGCTCCTTATGGGATGGTTGACTGCAATGTTGTATGGTTGGCTTTCTGGATGGGGGATCCCGGCAATTCGGGCAATGCTGGGATTGACACTTTGGATATATTTACGATGCAGAAATTATTTTTGTTTTTCATGGCAGTGGGCTTTATGGAGTGCTGCACTGATTTTACTTTTTGATCCACTAGCGATTCTTTCTGATAGCTTTTGGCTTTCGTTTTTTGCCGTAATGGCGTTGCTGTTTTGGTTTCACTGGATGCCGTTGCCTGAAAAAATTCGTTATGGTTGGCGGTGGAGTTGGCTACGTGGATTGCATATGCAATCGGGAATGATGCTAATGTTATTACCGTTGCAGCTTTTGCTATTTCAAGGAATTAACATTGCTTCATTGATTGCGAATTTATGGGCGGTTCCGATAATCTCTTTTCTGACAATTCCATTGATCATGTTGGCATTGCTTGGGGCCATATTACCTTTGCACCAACTTATTCAACCATTTTTATGGCAATTAGTTGATTACACTATCTCATTCGCGTTAATACCTCTGCCTATTCTTACCTACTCATGGACTGAGACAGGGCATATTCCTTTCTTCATTACTTTTGCCAGTTGGTTTTTCGTTATTGCCTGGCGTCTTGGTTGGTGGAAATCCTATGCAGGGTTATTATGTGCTTCTGTTGGAGTTGCTCTCTGTTATTTTAAACGTGGTGATGAATTCCAATGGCGTTTTTCAATGCTGGATGTTGGGCATGGCCTGTCTGTTATCATTGATAAAGGGGGAAAGGCAGTTCTATTCGATACAGGAAACCGTTGGGAAACAGGAAGTATGGCAGAAAAAGTGATCCAGCCTTATTTGCGTTGGCATCGATTAACTCCTGAACAGATTATTCTGAGCCATGATCATCTGGATCACACTGGAGGCGTGGAATATCTGCGTGAAAAATATCCAAATATTCAAATTAGAAGTTCTTCTATTGATCATACTCATTTACCCTGTATTCGTGGTGAAAAATGGGTATGGCAGGAATTAACTTTTCAGGTTATCTGGCCCTTAGAGAAAGCAGAAAGTGTGGGTAATAATCAGTCTTGTGTTATCCGTATCGATGATGGTAAATATAGTTTATTGTTAACGGGGGACTTGGAAAAACAAGGAGAATATCGTTTACTGGGCCTTGAAAGGGAAAACCTTAATGCAACATTCTTGCAAGTTCCTCATCATGGGAGTAATACCTCATCTACCACTGCGTTTATACACAGAGTCAAGCCAGAATATGCTTTAGTTTCGGTTGCACGTTATAGTCCCTGGAAGCTCCCCTCAATGAAAGTCAGGCAGCGTTATAAAAATGCTAAAATTCAATGGCATAGTGCCGATCTTTCAGGCCAGATTACCGGTTATATTTATTACGATCACATTAAACTTGAGGGATATAGACAACAGTTAAAATCACGGTGGTATCATCAGTGGTTTGGTATTCGCGGTGATCATGAGTAGAATAAGCCGCTATTTCTTTTGGTTTTGGTAACTCAATAATGAATGATAAAGACCTTTCTACCTGGCAGACCTTTCGCCGCCTGTGGCCGATCATCACACCATTTAAGGTTGGGCTGTTAGTTGCGGCTGTTGCGCTAGTTATAAATGCTGCCGGCGATACATTGATGCTTTCCTTGTTAAAGCCTTTGCTGGATGAAGGGTTTGGCAAGGCAGACATGAGTGTATTGAAGTGGATGCCATTGGTGGTCATTGGATTGATGCTTTTGCGTGGCATATCTGGGTTTATATCAAGTTATTGTATATCTTGGGTATCCGGTAAAGTCGTCATGCAGATGCGCCGTCGTTTGTTCAATCATATGATGGGTATGCCCGTCTCCTTTTTTGACCAACAATCTACGGGAACATTACTTTCACGTATTACCTATGATTCAGAACAGGTTGCTTCTTCTTCTTCCGGTGCTTTAGTTACAGTGGTCAGGGAAGGAGCATCAATCATCGGGTTGTTTGTCCTGATGTTCTATTACAGTTGGGAACTATCCTTAATTCTGATTGTTATTGCTCCAATTGTTGCGGGTGTTATCCGCCTTGTGTCTGTACGTTTTCGCCGTATTAGTAAAAACATGCAAAATAGTATGGGAATGGTGACAACGAGTGCGGAGCAAATGCTGAAAGGGCACAAAGAAGTTTTGATCTTCGGTGGACAGAAAGTTGAAACAGAACGTTTTAATAAAGTCAGTAACCATATGCGTCAGCAAGGAATGAAAATGGTTTCCGCTGATTCCATTTCAGACCCGATTATTCAGCTTATCGCTTCGTTTGCACTGGCATTTATCTTGTATGCTGCCAGCTTCCCTGAAATTATGGGCGCACTGACAGCGGGTAAGATTACAGTGGTATTCTCGTCTATGATCGCTCTAATGCGTCCACTGAAATCTCTGACCAATGTTAATGCACAATTCCAGCGTGGTATGGCTGCTTGTCAGACTTTGTTTGCGATTCTGGATATGGAGCAGGAAAAAGATGAAGGTAAGTTGGAAATTAAAAAAGCCAAAGGCGATATCGAATTCCGTGATGTTACTTTCTGTTATCCAACCAAAGATCATCCCGCTCTGAAAAATATTTCTATGGTAATCCCGGCAGGCAAGACCATTGCTTTGGTTGGGCGTTCTGGCTCAGGAAAATCAACGATTGCTAATCTTCTTACCCGTTTTTATGACGTTAGCGAAGGTGGTATTTTGCTTGATGGTCATGATTTGCGTGAGTACACACTGTCTTCTTTACGCAACCAGATAGCGTTGGTGTCGCAAAATGTTCATTTATTCAATGATACTGTGGCTAACAACATTGCTTATGCCAGTGAAGGTCAGTTTAATCGTGCAGAAATTGAACGTGCAGCAGAGATGGCATACGCAATGGATTTTATCAAAAAATTAGATAATGGCCTTGATACCATGATTGGTGAAAATGGCGTCTTGCTTTCTGGTGGACAACGTCAACGTATTGCCATTGCCCGTGCTTTGCTGCGTGATTCTCCGATTTTGATTCTGGACGAAGCCACTTCGGCACTGGATACGGAATCTGAGCGTGCCATTCAGGCAGCATTGGATGAATTGCAGAAAAACAGAACGTCACTGGTAATTGCTCACCGTCTTTCTACTATTGAAAATGCTGATGAAATTATTGTCATTGAAGATGGTAACATTATCGAAAGAGGCAGCCATACAACTCTGTTGGAGGAAGAAAGTGCATATGCGCAATTACATCGGATGCAATTTGGTCAATGATTGAGCGCATTTGGTCTGGCCGTTCAAGGCTCTACATCCTATTATTGCCACTATCAGCCCTTTATGGGCTGATAAGCGGTTTGCGCAAGTTAGGCTACAAATCGGGATTCCTTCGTTCCTGGAAATCCCCTGTTCCTGTTGTTGTGGTAGGTAACTTAACCGCTGGAGGCAATGGTAAAACACCTGTGGTTATTTGGTTAGTTGAGCAATTACAACAGAAAGGTTATCGGGTTGGTGTTGTCTCTCGTGGTTATGGCGGAAAATCTGGACATTACCCGTTGCTGATAACGGATGAAGTGACTACCGCACAAGCGGGAGATGAGCCGATTTTAATTCAGCGTCGTACTGGTGCGCCAGTGGTAGTTGCTCCAAAACGCGTTGATGCTGTCAAAGAATTATTGGCACATTTCCCCGTTGATATTGTTATCACTGACGATGGCCTTCAACATTATGCTTTACAGCATGATTATGAAATCGTTGTTATTGATGGGATTCGCCGTTTTGGTAACGGTTGCTGGCTGCCGGCAGGGCCGATGCGGGAGCTTTCAGGCCGCTTAAATACCGTCAATACTATTATTGTTAATGGAGGTATGCCAGAAGCAGGTGAACTGCCCATGACATTAAAAGGTGAAGTTGCAGTCAATCTGCGGACAGGAGAACTCCGAAAAGTCAGTGATATTCCCAATAGTGTGGCGATGGCAGGAATTGGTCATCCACCGCGTTTTTTTGCTACATTGCAGCAACTGGGGGTAAATCTGCAAGCAACTCATGCGTTTGCTGACCATCAGTTCTATGAAAAAGCACAATTATTGGCTTTAGCTAATAATGAACAGAATTTGTTGATGACAGAAAAAGATGCCGTTAAATGTTCTCAGTTTGCACAGCCTAATTGGTGGTATTTACCGGTTTCTGCCTATTTACCGCAGGAACAAGGGCAAAAAATGCTGGGGGATATTTGTGCCTTGATCCCTGAATAAAACAACAGAGTTAACGGTGAGGCATCGCTTGTGGTATTCTGAGCCGCATTAAACTTCAAGCCCGTCATTTGGGGGATGTATGGATCACCGTTTACTCGAAATCATTGCTTGCCCAGTATGTCACGGTAAGCTCAGTTACGATAAAGAAAATTTTGAACTGATTTGCAAAATTGACCGCCTCGCTTTTCCTTTCCGTGATGGTATTCCCGTGCTGTTAGAACATGAAGCACGTGTTCTGCCAACAGAGGAAAAAAGATAATTCATGTTTACTGTCATTATTCCAGCACGTTTTGCTTCATCTCGTTTACCCGGAAAACCATTGGCAGATATACATGGAAAGCCGATGATTGTGCGGGTTATGGAGCGGGTTATCCGTTCTGGTGCCCATCGCGTAATTGTAGCCACAGATAATCAGGCCGTTTTTGATGCAGTTGCCGCTGAAGGTGGTGAAGTCTGCATGACAAGTGAAAATCATCATTCAGGTACAGAACGTTTGGCGGAAGTTATCGACAAATACCAATTTGCCGATAATGAAATTATCGTGAATGTTCAGGGTGATGAACCACTTATTCCCGAACAAATCATCAAACAGGTTGCTGATAATCTGGCAAGAAATGATGCTGGCATGGCAACACTTGCTGTACAAATCCAGGATGCAGAAGAAGCATTCAATCCCAATGTGGTAAAAGTCGTCATGGATGCGCAAGGTTATGCGCTCTATTTTTCACGTGCCACGATCCCGTGGGAACGTGATCGTTTTATGCACTCCAAAGAGACTATCGGAGATAATTTCCTGCGCCATATCGGGATCTATGCTTACAGAGCCGGATTTATTCGTCGCTATGTACAATGGATGCCAAGTCCATTGGAAAATATCGAAATGCTCGAACAGCTACGGGTACTTTGGTACGGAGAAAAAATTCACGTGGCGAAAGCACTGCAAGCACCGGGTGCTGGTGTGGATACACCGGAAGATCTGGATGCAGCCAGAAAAGCTTTTGCAGCACTTTGAGTATAAGAAATTTTGAATGCGCTGGTTTTTGAATAGTAGATCTTTTGAAAACCAGCGGAATTCAGAGCATAAGAAACGTAATTAGGCGATTTGAACCGCCTAATTGGATTGGGTGTTATTAAACAGAATGAGCAGGTTTGTATTTGTATATAGTGATACTGCTAGCGGTTTTCTACCGCGAGTTTGCTAATTATTCGTTCTCTTTATCTGTACTGGAAGGCTTGATTGTTTGCCACATTTTCCCCAGTGTTTCATACCAGGCACGCTCTGTATGGGAAAAATAATAGGACGATGGAATGTATTTTTTCCAGCCATATAATGGAGTTGTGACTGCCAGTTGATTTGCCGGGCCGGGAATAGGGTGCATACCACGTTGTTCGAAAAATTTTAGAGAACGTTTCATATGATTTGCGGAAGTGACAAGAATAAAAGGCTGTTGCGCAACGACCTTTTCAACTTCTGCCGCTTCTTCCTCTGTATCCAGCGGTTTTTTTAATGCTATCGTGTCTTCTACAGGAACTCCCAAAGATTGTGCTACCATAGCAGCGATTTCTGCACTGCTAATTGAATTAACGCCCTTACCCCCGGTAAAAATCATTTTTGCACCAGAATTAAGACGATATAACCGAATACCTTCGGTCACTCTGGGCAAGCTATTACTAATAAGATTGGCACTGGGTGCCCATTCCGGGTTATAAGTGAAACCACCACCAAGAACGACAATGTATTTTACCGGTGGTGTATGTTTGGTATCAGGTTCGTAGCGTTGGATATATTTCCCTTCAACAGGAAGTAACAACTTGTCAGCAACGGGTTGTAAGCCCAATAAAAGTAGCGTAAGCCAGCTCAGTGACAGAATAACTTTCCCCGTTTTTTGCCAGCGGGTAAACCATAACAAGAGTAAAGCAGCCAGAGAGATAAGAATGATTAAAGGTAGCGGCATTAATAGCGCACCAACGTATTTTTTAAGCAGGAATAACATCAATTGGCCTATGGTTTGATTGAATTATCACCGCACAGGGGTAGATTCAGGGCTAAAAGTAGTGAATTTACTGATTACTGTGCCAAAATAACAATAGTAAAAAATAGCAATAGACAGCATAAATATTCAATAGATACATCAAACTTAGTTGATAAGTGAGGCAGTTTTTCATGCGAGATCGCAATTTCGATGATATTGCAGACAAATTTTCGCGTAATATTTACGGCACAACCAAAGGTAAAATCAGACAGGCCGTTGTCTGGCAGGATATCAAAGAATTGCTGAACCATTTACCTCAACAACCACTGCGTATTTTGGATGCAGGAGGTGGTGAAGGAAATATGGCTTGCCAATTAGCTGAATTAGGCCATCAGGTAATATTATGTGACCTCTCTGAAGAAATGATCCAACGGGCAAAAAGTAATGCAGAAGAACGTGGCGTTCTCCATCAGATGCAATTTATCCAAAGTCCGGTACAGGAAATTCACCGATATATTGAACAGCCTGTTGATTTAATTCTGTTCCATGCGGTATTGGAATGGATCACCGATCAAAAAGATGCGATAGAAATATTGGGAGATATAATAACGCCCGGTGGAGCACTCTCATTAATGTTTTATAATGCTAATGGGCTAGTGATGCGCAATGCCATTTTGGGTAATTTTCATTTGGCGACGCCGAATATTCAGCGTCGCCGTAAGCGTTCTCTATCGCCACAAAATCCACTAGTGCCCGAACAGGTATATCAATGGCTCGTTGAACTCAATATGGAAATAACCGGAAAAACAGGAGTCAGGGTTTTTCATGACTATCTGCAAAGTCGCCAATTGCAAAATACAGATTTTCCAGCGTTGCTAGAACTTGAACAACGTTATTGCAGACAAGAGCCCTATATCAGCCTTGGACGCTACATTCATGTGATGGCACGCAAGCCTACCTTAAAGAGCGAATTATGAGTGAATATTCCCAGACTGTTCCTGAACTTGTGTCCTGGGCCAGAAAGAATGATTTTTCCATTTCGTTGCCACCAGAGCGGTTGGCTTTTTTGATGGCAATTGCTGTATTGAATAGTGAACGTCCTGATGGCGAAATGAGTGAAGGAGAGCTGGTTGATGCTTTCCGGGAGGTTTGTAAAGGTTTTGAACAAACTGCGGAAGCTGTTGCGGTTAGGGCGAACAACGCCATTAATGATATGGTACGCCAAAAGCTGCTTAGCCGTTTTACCAGTGAATTAGCAGAGGGGAGTGCTATCTATCGCCTGACTCCATTAGGGATTGGCATTAGTGATTATTATATTCGTCAGCGTGAATTCTCTACGTTGCGTCTTTCCATGCAGCTTTCCATCGTTGCCAATGAACTGCATCGTGCAGCTGAGGCTGCTGAGGAAAGTGGTGATGAATTTCATTGGCATCGCAATGTGTTTGCGCCAC
Organism: Xenorhabdus siamensis; assembly: GCF_037996745.1. Taxonomy (NCBI): domain Bacteria; kingdom Pseudomonadati; phylum Pseudomonadota; class Gammaproteobacteria; order Enterobacterales; family Morganellaceae; genus Xenorhabdus; species Xenorhabdus siamensis. The sequence continues at coordinate 159,223 of NZ_JBBMXE010000017.1, read as the reverse complement.
TTAAATATTCAGTAGCTGAAATATTTGACAGTATTGATATGTCACAACGCATTATGGATGAGCAACAAAACAGCGTAAAAGCAGATATTGCGGCGTTGCTTAATCAGGATTGGCAGGCAGCTATCGCTAACTGTGAGCAGCTACTGTCTGAAACCTCTGGAACCCTGAGAGAGCTTCAGGACACACTGGAGGCAGCCGGCGATAAACTACAGGCTAATCTACTGCGGATCCAGGATGCCAATATGGTGAATGATGGATCTGAGCTGGTTGATAAACTGGTTTTTGATCTGCAAAACAAACTCGATCGTATTATTAATTGGGGGCAGCAGGCTATTGACCTCTGGATAGGTTACGACCGCCATGTTCACAAATTTATTCGAACTGCCATTGATATGGATAAGAACCGTATTTTTGCTCAGCGTCTTCGCCAATCTATCCAACACTATTTTGATAACCCGTGGGTGCTGACTGTCGCGAATGCAGAGCGTTTGCTGGATATGCGTGATGAAGAGCTAACATTGCGCAATGAAGAAGTCATGGGTGAATTGCCACCAGAAATGGAATACGAAGAGTTTAGTGAAATCAACGAGCAACTGGCGGAGATGGTGGAACAGGCGCTGGCAATTTACCAACAGGCCAAACTTCCGTTGGATTTAGGTGCGGTATTGCGTGACTACCTTGCTCAGCATCCCCGCAAGCGTCATTTTGATGTGGCACGTATTCTGGTGGATCAGGCAGTACGGTTGGGCGTTGCAGAAGCGGATTTCTCTGGATTGCCAGCGGAATGGTTAGCGATTAATGATTACGGAGCCAAGGTGCAGGCACATGTCATCGACACATATTGAACAATTTATGCCAGTTAAACTGGCTCAGGCATTATCCAACACACTTTTTCCAGAATTAGACAGCCAGCTTCGTTCGGGGCGTCATATTGGAATAGATGATCTTGATAATCATGCTTTTTTAATGGATTTTCAGGAGGAGTTGGAAACATTTTACTCACGCTATAACGTCGAGTTAATTCGCGCACCAGAAGGTTTTTTCTACTTACGCCCGCGTTCAAATACGCTGATTTCCCGCTCTGTTTTGTCTGAGTTGGATATGATGGTGGGTAAGATCCTGTGCTATCTCTACCTCAGCCCGGAGCGTTTATCCAATCAGGGCATATTTACTTATCAGGAACTTTATGAAGAGCTGTTGTCATTGGCAGATGAAAACAAATTGATGAAATTGGTTAACCAACGTTCAACCGGCTCTGATTTGGATAAACAAAAACTACAGGAAAAAGTACGTACTTCCTTAAACCGTTTGCGTCGTTTGGGAATGGTCTATTTCCTGCAAAATGACAGTAATAAATTTACGATCGCTGAAGCTGTATTTCGTTTCGGTGCAGATGTACGTAGCGGTGATGATCCACGTGAAGCCCAGTTACGGATGATCCGTGATGGAGAGGCGATGTTGGTGGAAAATAGCTTATCGCGAGAAGGTAATGAACACAAAGAAGCATCAGTGCATTTAGCAGAAGATGCGGAGGATGAGCAGTCATGATTGAACGCGGTAAATTTCGCTCACTGACACTTGTTAATTGGAATGGCTTTTTTGCCAGAACATTTGATCTTGATGAACTGGTAACCACGTTATCGGGTGGTAATGGTGCGGGTAAATCCACGACGATGGCAGCATTTGTCACGGCTTTGATCCCTGACCTGACGCTACTGCATTTCCGGAATACCACGGAGGCAGGAGCAACAAGTGGTTCCCGTGATAAAGGTCTGCACGGAAAACTGCGGGCAGGAGTCTGTTATTCTACACTGGATGTTGTTAATTCCCGTCATCAGAGGATCATTGCTGGTGTACGTTTGCAGCAGGTTGCCGGACGAGACCGGAAAGTTGATATCAAACCCTTTATGATTCAGGGCGTTCCTGCATCAATACAGCCGACACAGTTATTAACCGAAAACATCAGCGAACGTCAGGCGCGGGTTCTGCCATTAAATGAACTGAAAGAGCGTCTTGATGAGATGGATGGCGTCCAGTTCAAACAATTCAACTCCATCGCTGACTACCATGCCTTGATGTTTGATTTAGGTGTGATCCCAAAACGTCTACGTTCTGCCAGTGATCGCAGCAAGTTTTACCGTCTGATTGAAGCATCGCTGTATGGTGGAATTTCCAGTGCCATTACCCGTTCATTGCGTGATTATTTATTGCCAGAAAATAGTGGCGTCAGAAAAGCATTTCAGGATATGGAAGCCGCTCTGCGTGAAAACCGTATCACGCTGGAAGCTATTCGTGTCACACAATCTGACCGCGATTTGTTTAAACATCTTATTACTGAAGCGACGGCATATGTTTCGGCTGATTACATGCGTCATGCTAACGAGCGTCGCATCCATTTAGATGAAGCACTGGCTTTACGTAGTGAATTGTTTGCGGGCCGTCGTCAGCTAGTGACGGAACAGTATCGCCATGTTGAGATGGCACGGGAACTTGCTGAACAGAATGACGCATCTTCTGATTTGGAGATGGATTATCAGGCAGCCAGTGATCATCTGAATCTGGTTCAAACAGCTATGCGTCAGCAAGAGAAAATTGACCGTTACCAGGCGGATGTTGAAGAGTTGACTTATCGACTGGAAGAACAAACTGAAGTTGTTGAAGAAGCGAAAGAATTGCAGGCGGAATATGAGGCGGTTTCTGAGGCGGCTGAACAGGAAGTTGACGAATTGAAAAGCCAGCTTGCTGATTATCAGCAGGCATTAGATGTACAACAAACCCGCGCAATTCAATACCAGCAGGCATTGCAAGCGTTGGAACGTGCTCGTGAGTTTTGCCAGCTTCCTGAATTGTCGATAGAAAATGCAGAAGAATGGCAAGAAACCTATCAGGCTAAAGAGCAGCAGGCAACAGAGACCCTGTTGTCATTGGAACAAAAGCTGAGTGTGGCCGATGCCGCTCATAGCCAGTTCGAGCAAGCTTACCAGCTAGTAAAAAGTATTGTTGGTGAAGTTAGCCGCAGCGAAGCATGGCAAAGTGCTCGCGAAGTACTGCGTGAATGGCCATCTCAGCGTCATTTGGCTGATCGCATTCAACCATTGCGTATTCAACTGGCTGAACTGGAACAACGGTTGAACAGCCAGCAAAACGCAGAGCGTTTGCTGGAAGACTTCTGTAAACGCCATCACCAGCAATATCAGGCGGAAGATCTGGAAGCATTGCAGGGTGAATTAGAAGCCCAGCTAGAAGAATTAAGCCAGAGTGCGCATAAAAGTGGTGAGCGCCGTATGCAGATGCGCCAAGAACTTGAGCAACTCAAGCAGAAAATTCAAGGATTGACATCACGTGCCCCTGTTTGGCTGGCTGCGCAGGAAATGCTGAACCAACTTAGTGAGCAGAGTGGTGAAACGTTCGAAAGTGGTAATGATGTTACGGAATATATGCAGCAGTTGCTGGAACAAGAACGTGAAATCACTGTTGAACGTGACGATGTGGCGGCACAGAAACGTGAATTCGAAAAACAGATTGAGCGTTTGAGCCAGCCGAGTGGTGCAGAAGATAGCCGATTGTTGGCACTGGCGGAGCGTTTTGGTGGAGTTCTTCTCTCAGAAATTTACGATGACATTACCATTGACGATGCACCTTATTTCTCTGCGCTATATGGCCCTGCACGTCATGCGATTGTTGTACCTGATCTTTCTCTGGTACGTCCACATTTGGAAGCATTGGAAGATTGTCCGGAAGATCTCTATCTGATTGAAGGTGATCCACAATCATTCGATGACAGCGTATTCCATTTTGAAGAGCAGGAAAATGCAGTTCTGGTGAAATCCTCCGATCGCCAGTGGCGCTATTCCCGTTATCCTGAAGTACCACTTTTTGGACGGGCGGCAAGGGAAAACCGTCTGGAAGCTCTTAGCGTGGAGCGTGATACACTGGCAGAACGTTACGCAACGCTCTCATTTGATGTACAGAAAATCCAACGCGCGCATCAGGCTTTCAGTCGTTTTGTTGGTAAACACTTATCTGTAGCGTTTGATAACGATCCAGAAGTTGAAATTCGTAGCCTAAACCAGCGTCGTACAGAGCTGGAACGAGAATTGTCACAATTTGAGACTCAGACTCAACAACATCAACAAAAACAGTCTCAGGTAAAAGAGAGTTTGTCTGCACTGAGTCGGTTGATTCCGCAAGTCACGATTTTGTTGGATGAAACACTGATTGATCGTGTAGAAACCGTGCGTGAAGAAATGATTGAAGCACAAGAAGCAGCTCGTTTCTTACAACAGTATGGTGGTGCGTTGAGTAAACTTGAACCATTGGTTTCTGTTTTACAAAGTGATCCTCAACAACATGAACAGTTACAGCGGGATTATGAAACAGCTAAGCATAGTCAAATTAAAGCTAAACAACAGGCTTTTGCTCTGACTGAAGTAGTACAACGTCGTGCGCATTTTAGTTACAGCGACTCGGCGGGAATGCTCAGTGAAAATAGTGACCTGAATGACAAACTGCGTCAGCGTCTTGAACATGCGGAATCTGATCGCCGCCGTGCCCGTGAACAATTGCGCCAGCAGCAGTCGCAATGTGCTCAGTTTAGTCAGGTATTGGCCTCATTGAAGAGTTCTTATGACACCAAACGGGATATGTTGCAGGAACTTGAGCAAGAGATGAAAGAGATCGGTGTTCAGGCTGATGCTGATGCAGAATGTCGTGCCCGTGAACGTCGTGATCAGCTCCATGCTGCCGTGCAATCTAATCGTTCCCGAATTAATCAGCTTGAGAAACAAATTGCATTCTGTGAGGCCGAAATAGAAAACCTCCACAAAAAGCTGCGTAAATCTGAGCGTGATTATTACCTGAAGCGGGAGCAGGTGGTTTCTTCTAAAGCTGGCTGGTGTGCTGTGATGCGGATGGTGAAAGACAATGGTGTTGAACGTCGTCTCCATCGTCGTGAACTGGCTTATATGGATGGCGATGCGTTACGTTCAATGTCAGATAAGGCGTTGGGAGCGTTGCGTCTTGCGGTCGCGGATAATGAGCATTTGCGTGATGCATTGCGATTGTCTGAAGATCCGAAGCGTCCCGAACGTAAGATTCAGTTCTTTGTCGCTGTGTATCAACATCTGCGTGAGAGAATTCGTCAGGATATTATTGGTACTGATGATCCAGTTGATGCTATTGAACAAATGGAAATTGAACTGGCCCGCTTAACGGAGGAATTGACAGCACGCGAGCAAAAATTAGCGATTAGCTCCAAAAGTGTAGCCAATATCATTCGTAAGACCATTCAACGTGAGCAGAACCGTATCCGTATGCTGAACCAGGGGTTACAAACTGTTTCATTCGGTCAGGTAGGTGGTGTGCGCCTGAATGTGAATGTACGTGAAAGCCATTCTGTTTTGCTGGATGTACTTTCTGAGCAGCAGGAGCAGCACCAGGATCTGTTTAACAGCCAGCGTCTGACTTTCTCGGAAGCAATGGCCAAACTTTATCAGCGTTTGAATCCGCAAATCGATATGGGGCAGCGTTTACCTCAAACGATTGGTGAAGAACTACTGGATTATCGTAATTACCTTGAATTAGAAGTCGAGGTAAACCGTGGTTCGGATGGTTGGCTGAAAGCGGAAAGTGGAGCACTTTCCACAGGTGAAGCAATTGGTACGGGGATGTCAATTCTGGTTATGGTCGTACAGAGTTGGGAAGAAGAATCCCGTCGTCTGCGTGGCAAAGATATCTCTCCATGTCGTTTGCTGTTCCTTGATGAAGCAGCCCGTTTGGATGCAAAGTCAATTGCGACACTGTTTGAATTATGTGAACGTTTACATATGCAGTTAATTATCGCAGCGCCAGAGAATATCAGCCCAGAGAAAGGGACAACCTATAAACTGGTGCGTAAGATCTTCAATAATCAGGAACATGTGCATGTTGTTGGGTTGCGAGGTTTTGGACAGGAAGTACCTGCTATCGAACAGCGGCAAGAGCAAGCTCAAGCGATATTCTGAAGATAATTTCTTTTAAACTAATAGATTAAAGCCGTCATTCAATCAAATGATGGCTTTTAATTTATAAAGATAATAATAATGTTTTGGAATATGTACATGGAATCTCATCGTCAGGCGGTGCATTGGGTCTCAGTAGAAAAAATTGAAAAAAGTCTGCGAAATCAGCCGCCAATGGCCGTCAGGTTTGATATTGATGATACGGTATTGTTTTCCAGTCCCGGTTTTTATTGGGGTAAATTGGAATATTCACCAAATAATAATAGCTACCTGTTTTACCTAAAGCATGAAAATTTGGAGAAGAAGTGTTGATTAACTCAGAATATTAATATGAAAGTTTATTGTGTTTATTTCTTATTAATGGCACTTTAAGTGCCTTTTCTTTTTTAGGATTAACATAATCTAATTTATTATAGTAAAAATTTTCTTTTGACTCATGTAATTGGATATAATTGAAAAGCTTTCTGTCTTAATAAGCAATTATGTATATAATTACTATTATTTTCTTCTGATAAAATAGCTCTGCCGATAATTAGAATAAGTCATTGGATAGCCAGATATACCCAGTAAATCTCATGTACAGAAAGGGTATGCATAAAAAGCGAGGTGAACCCTTATGGCAAATAACACGGTAAGATTACTGAAATTTTCTTTTATTTGTAGCATATTAATGGTATCAGAGGGGATTTTTGCAAATCAACAAAATGGATTGATAGCAAATGATGTCCAGCAATTTTCAGGGGAACAAAAAAAAGCAGATAGCAACATCAACTCTACTCAGATAGCTCCTGTATTTTTAACAAATTCTCTTGAAGAAAGTAAGGAACAATTACAGAATTTATTACCGAAAAAAATAACCCCTGTTTTCTCTGAGAAATTAGCCAGATTATATTCGGTAAATAACATGAAACCATTATGGCAGGATAAAAATGCTATACAGCATTTTGAACAGCAATTATTTGATTTATCGTTAGCTGGGTTTCAGCCCCAATTTGGGAAATGGTTTGTGCAACTTAATTCTCCTGAATTAAATGATATGGGACGAGATATTATTCTATCTGATGCTATGCTAGGTTATCTTCATTTCATTAATAACATTCATAAGAAAGGGGATTCGTGGTTATATAGTAAAACACCTTATAAAATCGATTTACCTTCTTCTGATTCCATTGATAAATGGCAAAAGCATATTTTTAATAATAGCCTTAGTGATTATATTTTAGGATTATCTCCTAATCATTCCATGTATGAAAATATGCGCATTGAGATGCTAAAACAATTATCGGATAAGCAGCCGTGGTCTGAATTTTCGATGAAAGAAACGTTAAGACCGGGACAAAGTAGTAAAAGTGTCACCGCATTAAGAAATATATTGATCCGAGCTGATACTTTGGATTCATCAGTAGTCAGGCCAGAAAATAAATTTTATAACAAAGAGTTAGTCGCTGCTGTAAAACGCTTTCAATCTTTGCATGGATTACCTGATGATGGTGTTATTGGGCACTCTACAAGAGTGTGGTTAAATACTACGCCACAAACCCGTGCCAGAATTATGGCTTTGAATATGCAGCGATTACGCATCATTCCTGACAATCTTCCCACCGCGATTTTGGTGAATATTCCGAATTACTCGTTATTTTATTATCTGGATGGCGAAGAAGTCTTAACTTCTAAAGTTATTGTTGGACGCCCAAGCCGAAAGACACCGATTATGAGCAGTGAGATGAATAATGTGGTAATCAACCCTCCCTGGACTGTTCCAGTCAGTATGACCCGCAAAGATATAGCACCAAGAGCCATGCGTGATCCCAATTATTTTCGTAGCCGCGGTTATACGGTTTTTTCCAGTTGGCATAGTGATGCTACCGTTATCAACCCCTCATCAATTAATTGGCGAGTGATAACACCCGGCAATTTCCCTTATCGGATACGACAAGCTCCAGGCCCAACTAACTCATTAGGAAGATTTAAGTTTAATATGCCAAACTCAGAGGCGATATATTTGCATGATACGCCAAATCAGGCATCATTTAATCGAGAAATGAGAGCGATTAGTTCAGGTTGTGTACGTGTTAACAAAGCACCTGAATTGGCCAATATGCTATTGGGAGATGCGGGTTGGGATAAAAGTCGTGTGAGTAATTCTTTGAAAACGTGGACAACAAGGTATGTGAATATACCGAAAAAAATCCCAGTATTCCTTTATTATCAGACAGCTTGGGTCGATAAAACAGGAAAGCCTCAATATCGGGAAGATATTTATGAATATGATAGCAATGCCAGAAAGAAATCTGAACTGGTGTCCCAAGTTTTGGCAATCAAACGAGATACATTGTCACCATAATTTTTATTAAATTATGAATAAAAAATTAATAATCGCATTTATGCAGTGAGGATAAGGAATTTATATCCTCACTGCTATTTTTTCTGCCACTCATTTTTTATCCCTTCCGATAGTTTTTCTTTTAATTACAACGTAATTATCTTGATCAGATCAAATAATATTTTGCATTAATTCAACATATATATTTAAATTGTGTTTAATATAAATCGTGATATGTAAAGCAGATCACAAATATTAACTGGTAAATTTACAGTAATATACAAAAATAGGAAGAATTACTTTTTGTCTGTTGCTGTATTGTTAATTGATTAAATATAATTGTTAATATAGCTTTGAAATTATCCATATACCTCTATGAATTTCAAGATACAGTCAATAAAGAATAAGGCTATATATTGAAAGACAATGGGGGATAAATCATAGAATAGCAGGGCATAATACATGAATAATATTGATCATAACCGCCGTAAGTGGCTCGGCGTAGGTATGGTTGCATTGGGGTTAGGTTTATTGCCTCAACATGCATTAGCCACATTGACAACTCTACGCCCCAGAAGCCTACGTATAGATAATCTCCATACCGGAGAAACCATTAAAACCGAATTTTTTGACGGTCACCAATATAACAAATCCGAACTTGATCGTCTGAATTATTTATTCCGTGATTATCGCCAAAATGAAATCAAAACAATTGATCCGAAGTTATTTGACCAGATTTACTTATTACAAATGATAATGGGAATAAATAAATCTATTCAGTTGATATCGGGCTATCGTTCATTAAAAACTAATAATATGTTACGCCATAAAAGCTCTGGTGTGGCAAAACATAGTTATCATACCCGTGGTCAGGCAATGGATTTTCATATCGATGGGGTGGAGCTGTCACATATTTGTAAGGCGGCACTGAAGATGAGAGCAGGTGGAGTCGGGTTCTATCCAAAAAGTAATTTTATTCATATTGATACAGGCCCGGTCAGGACGTGGTAATCTTAATATATTCTTTCATTTTTCAAGTTGCTTCTCTGTTCGCTGTGCTATAACTTGAAAATTTATTGGGTATATTAAGAAATTATCCTGATTGTGGAGTTAAATAATATAATGAAATACCACATTATGCCTGTCACCGCTGCGATGCAGAATTGTACGTTGGTTTGGTGCGAGGAAACTCTGGAGGCTGCAATTGTTGACCCCGGTGGTGAAGCTAAAAAACTGATATCTGAAATAGAACGTCGGGGGTTAAAGTTAACTCAAATTTTACTGACACATGGTCACTTTGATCATGTTGGTGCAACTGTTGATATTGCTACTTATTTTAATGTGCCGGTTCATGGGCCGCATAAAGCCGATGCGTATTGGATAGAAGCATTAGAAGTTCAATGTCAGATGTTTGGTGTCGAAGAATGCCCATCCTTTACTCCTGAACGTTGGTTGGATGAAGGGGATACATTACAAATTGGCAATATTCGACTTTCTGTTTTGCATTGTCCGGGGCATACTCCAGGGCATATCATCTTTGCTAATCATACTGAGAAATTAATCTCAATGGGGGATGTACTGTTCAAAGGCAGTATCGGGCGCACGGATTTTCCGGGCGGAAATTATGATGAGTTGATCCAATCTATTAAAGAAAAAGTGTTACCTTTGGGAGATGATTATCAATTCATTCCCGGACATGGGCCAATGTCAACATTGGGCCATGAGCGAAAAACTAACCCCTTTTTGTAAAACCGATCAATCAATTTTCAGACACAGGGATTTTGAGTTAAAAACAATAAAGCCGCTAAACAAGCGGCTTTATTGTCAGGATGCTTATGTATCTATGAAAGTTAAAGAACAGCAACGATAGCTTCACACAGAGGAACCATATTCTCCAGTGTTAAGCCTGCTACGTTAATACGACCAGAGCTGACTGCATAAACGGCGTATTCTTCACGCAGGCGCTCAACTTGTTCTTTAGTCAGGCCACTGAATGAGAACATACCATTTTGAGCGATGATGAAGCTGAAATCTTGTTTTGTCCCTTTTTCCTGCAAAGTGTTTACAAACAACTGGCGCATACGCTGAATGCGTTCACGCATTGTTGCCAATTCCTGAACCCATTCTGCTTTCAGTTCTTCGTTGGACAGAATGGTTGTTACTACAGATGCACCATGCGATGGTGGATTAGAGTAGTTGGTACGAACAATAGATTTCGCCTGACTGAATGCTTTTTCTGCGGTGTCACTATCTGCTGCAACGATGGTGCAAGCGCCTACACGTTCGTTGTACAGGCCGAAGTTTTTGGAGTAAGAGCTGGCAATGAGCAGTTCATTGTGATTTTTAGTAAAAATGCGCAGACCTTCGGCGTCTTCATCCAGACCTTTGGCGAAGCCTTGATAAGCGAAATCGAATACAGGCAACCAGCCATTTGCCGCAGATAAATCTGCCAGTTTCTGCCACTGTTCAGCGGTTGGATCAATACCGGTTGGGTTATGGCAGCAGCCATGCAGCAGAACGACATCACCTGCCTGTGCTTCAGACAGACTGGCAAGCATACCTTCGAAATCCAGTGCGTGTTTTTCTGCATTGTAATAGTTGTATTCGCGGATCTCTAAACCGGCACTGGCGAAAACACCTTTATGGTTTGGCCAGGTTGGGCTGCTGATCCAAACACGTTTGGCATTGGTTTGTTTCGCAATAAAATCAGCGGCAATACGCAGCGCACCTGTTCCGCCTGGGCTTTGTACAGTACGGGCACGTTTGTCAGTAACGATAGCACTGGTGTTGCCGAAGAGCAGTTCTTGAGTTACGCGACCAAATTCCGGTAATCCGCTAATTGCCAGATAATTTTTAGTGGTTTCATTTTCCAGCAGGAATTTTTCTGCTTTTTTAACGGTCGTCAGGACAGGGGTTTTACCGGTTTCATCTTTGTAGACACCAATACCCAGGTTGATTTTATTTTCGCGGGGATCAGCTTTAAAACTATCCGCTAAACCAAGTATGGGGTCGGCAGGCGCTGCTGTGATTTTCTCAAACATTTTTTCAATTCCAAAATTTGGAGAGTTAAGCCCAAAATGAGTTATACGCCGCTCAGGGTAACCTTAAGGAACTCATTTGCCAACCACTAGTAGTAAAAAGAATAAAATCTTGTGAAGTAGTTTACGGAGTGAAGAAAATAGTCAGAAAAAACAGTGAAGTAAAATACAAAAAGCAGCGCCGGAGCGCTGCTTTTCTAAGATAAATATGTTTAACTTTTCGCTAAACAGTTTATCAGCAATGATTAGAACTGATAAGTCAGGCCAACACCGAATACGTTACGAGCACCTGTGTCTTGACCTTCGTTTTTGTCCAGCAGGTTGATTTTGTAATCAACATAGGTAGACAGGTTTTTGTTAAAGTAGTAGTAAGAACCTACAGAAACATATTTAACCAGATCAGCACCAGTAGTGCTTCTTGGTTCACCTAAATTTTTACCTTTGGACTGTACATAAGCCAGTGATGGTTTCAGACCATAGTCAGAGAACAGGTATTGTGCAACTAATTCAACGTTTTGAGTTTTATTAGCAATACCTTTGTGTTCGTCACCAGCAATTTTTACTGAACCAGGGGTCATATTGCGGGTTTCGCCGTACATTGCTGCCAGATATACGTTGTTAGCATCGTATTTAGCACCGATGTTCCATGCTTCTGCACGTTTGCCGTGGGCATAACCAGTATTCCATTGGTCATTTGCACGAGCAGAGTTAGCGTAAGAACCACCAACAGTAAGACCATCAACTATGCTATAAGTAACAGCTAAACCGTAACCATCACCGTTTGCTTTATCACCACTGCGGCTGTTTTTAGTACGATCGCTGTTTTGACCCTGATATTGCAGAGCAAAGTTCAGACCATCAACCAGACCAAAGAAGTCAGTGTTACGGTAGGTCAACAGGCCAGTAGCACGGCCAGTCATATAGTTATCAGTTTTAGCCATGGAGTCACCACCAAAGATTGGCAGTACGTCAGTCCATGCGTTAATGTCGTAGTTTACGCCGTAGTTACGACCGTAATCCAGTGAACCGTAGTTAGCGAATTTCAAACCCGCAAAAGCCAGACGAGTAGCAGTATCTTGCTTACCTTCTTCAGTATGAGCTTTCAGGTTGTATTCCCAACGACCGAAACCAATCAGTTGATCAGAGATCTGAGTTTCGCCTTTGATGCCGATACGAGCGTAAGAAGCATCACCATCTTCTTTGCTTCTCTTATCGGAGAACTGATGACGCACGTCTACTTTACCGTACAGATCCAGTTTGTTACCATCTTTGTTGAAAATTTCGGCTGCGTTTGCTGTACCAGCAACCAGCAGAGCTGGAATTACCACTGCAAGAATATTGCGCTTCATTATTATTACCCTCATTGGTGTTATTCAGACATCTGTTACTGCCAGAAACAGAACACTAAAGTTTTTGGAACTATTTATGGGTATCAGGTGTCTTATTAATCTGCGCTCAGTGTTCCATTGGTCATAGGTTTTATCCACCTTCAAAATGCTACAAAAGCACAAAATTAGTAACAAAGTGAAAATAGATATTTCAAATTGTAAATGTCAAGGAACTTTTTTTGCACTGTTTTCGCCATAGAATGAAAAAAGCCAGCAAATGCTGGCTTTTCTTAGGATTAAATATTGCTCATTTATTGAGCTGATTCATTAGAAACTTGCGTTTCTTGGTGTTCGTGGGAATGGGATAACATCGCGTACGTTTGATACACCAGTAACATAAGCCACCAGACGTTCAAAGCCCAGACCGAAACCAGAATGAGGAACGGTGCCATAACGGCGGAGATCACGATACCACCAATAATCTTCTTTGTTTAGTCCCATCTCTTCCATACGCTTATCCAGCATGTCCAAACGTTCTTCACGTTGGGAACCACCAATAATCTCACCAATGCCTGGCGCTAGAACATCCATTGCAGCAACAGTTTTGCCATCTTCATTCATGCGCATGTAAAAGGCTTTGATGTCTTTTGGATAGTTTTTCATAATAACTGGCGCACCAAAGTGCTTCTCTGCCAGATAGCGTTCATGTTCAGAGGCTAAATCAACACCCCAGTAAACAGGGTTTTCAAATTTATGACCACAGTTTTCCAGAATTTCAATGGCATCAGTGTAATCCAACTGAACAAAGTCTGAATCAACAAATTTTTCCAGTCGAGTAATGACTTCGCTATCAACACGTTCTGCAAAGAAAGCGAGATCATCAGCACGTTCTGCCAAAGCTGCCTTGAAGACATACTTCAGCATTTCTTCAGCGAGTTTGGCGATATCGTTCAGATCGGCAAAAGCGACTTCTGGCTCAAGCATCCAGAACTCAGCCAAATGGCGGCTGGTATTGGAGTTTTCAGCACGGAAAGTCGGCCCGAAGGTATAGACTTTGCTCAATGCACAGGCATAGGCTTCACCGTTCAACTGACCAGATACTGTCAGGAAGGCTTCACGCCCGAAGAAATCCTTACTGAAATCAACTTCGCCTTTATCCGTCAGTGGCAGGTTTTGCAGATCCAAAGTGGAAACGCGGAACATTTCACCTGCTCCCTCGGTATCTGAAGCAGTGATCAAGGGCGAAGATACCCAAAAGAAACCTTTCTCATGATAAAAACGATGCAAAGCTTGTGCCAGAGTGTGACGAACACGGGCAACTGCACCAATCAGGTTAGTACGTGGGCGGAGGTGGGCTACTTCACGCAAGTATTCGATGCTGTGGCGTTTCGCCGCCATTGGGTAAGTATCAGGATCTTCCACCATACCAATAACAACCACTTTGGTTGCTTGCAGCTCGAAACTCTGGCCTTTACCTTGTGATTCTACTACTGTGCCAGTCACTTCCACAGAGCAGCCAGTAGTCAGATTCAGAACTTTATCCTGGTAATTAGGTAAATTATTATTAACGACGGCCTGTAATGGATTAAAGCAGGAACCGTCATAGACGGCGAGGAATGAGATACCAGCTTTAGAATCTCTCCTTGTACGTACCCAGCCGCGGACGGTGACTTCGCTGCCAACCGGAACACGGCCTTGCAGTACATCGACTACAGGCGCTACGCTCATAAATTTCTCTCTTCTTTTATATGATAGTGAAATAATTAATTAGATTTATTGTAAATAGTGTCAAACAAGCACTATGGCCCCTTATCTTACTTGTCATCTCACAGGAAACAAGCAGAAATTAAGGGGATTAATAGGGAAATAAAGAGAAAAGATATTTTTCTTCCCAGCATAACCGGAATGTGACAGGTTATGCCGGAAACAATCGGTAGAAACTATAGCGGAAACTACACGGCTTTTTTCATTTCCGGTATATCAAATGCTCTGCGTAATCTGTTGACAAACTCAACATCTTCACAAATGGTTTTTCCAGGGCTGTCAGATAGCTTAGCTACTGGTTTACCATTGCATTCAACCAGTTTAATCACGATATTCAGCGGTTTTATGCCCGGAATATTACAGGTCAACCGAGTGCCAATACCAAACATGACATTGATTCGCTTGTAAAAATGTTGATAGAGAGCCAGGGATTTTTGCAGATCCAGACTGTCCGAAAATACTAACGTTTTGGTCAGTGGATCGATACCCAGTGATTGGTAATGTGTAATCGCTTTTTCACCCCATTCGATTGGATCGCCGGAGTCATGGCGCAGACCGTTATAAGCAGTAGCGAGGGATTTATCAAAATCCCGCAGGAATGCATCCATCGTAATACAATCTGTCAGGGCAATACCTAACTGCTCTGGATATTCACTTAACCAAGTCTGTAATGCTGCCCGCTGGCTGTTAGCGAGTTCAGGGCTGATTTGCTGATGTGCCTGAAACCACTCGTGAGCTTGTGTGCCGAGAGGTGCCAGATCCAGTTGTT
Organism: Xenorhabdus siamensis; assembly: GCF_037996745.1. Taxonomy (NCBI): domain Bacteria; kingdom Pseudomonadati; phylum Pseudomonadota; class Gammaproteobacteria; order Enterobacterales; family Morganellaceae; genus Xenorhabdus; species Xenorhabdus siamensis. The sequence goes on along the minus strand of NZ_JBBMXE010000017.1, from coordinate 144,002 downwards.
GTGCCAGTTGGTAGTTACTGGTGCCAATCAGATAAGGGAAGCACTCTTTCAGCTCCTTAACGATGGCATATTGCACTTCATGTGAAAAACGACGTCGAGTGCCGAAATCCATCAACTTGAAACCAGACAAATCGATATTTTCTGCTGCGGCGTCTTGATGGAACAGCTCAATTAACTTTCTGAGCTGACTAACAGCCACTTCCGGTTTTATTTCAGGAGAACGATGACGGTGAACCAGTTCACTAATTAAGGCAAGCAGTGGGACTTCCCATAGGATAACGTCACGCCATAAACCTGAAATTCTGATGGCTAACTGTCCCTTATCAGTAACAGAAACTTCGACTTGTTCTGGGTTAAAACGAAAAGTTTTGAACCAGTCCAGATAATCTTGTTTAAAGAACGGTAAACTGGAAAGATACTCAGCTTCGCGTTCTGTCAGGGCTAAATCGGCCATCATATTAATTTGATGACGTAATTCCTCGGCATATTCACCGAGTAGCTCATCACCACGACAACGAAATTCTGCAACAACAGGAATATCGTTGTAATGGTGGTACACCGCTTGCTGCATATGAAATTTATAAGCATCGGTGTCAAGCAGTGATTTGATAATCGGGGTAGCGTCTAAAGTCATGGCGCGTCAAGCATCCTCGCGGAGCATTTGTGTCTGCTAAATCGATAAAGTCGGAAGAGTATACCGCGATTATTATGTTATTAAAGCCACATAATCACATATATTTTTCCGGACAATAGAGATTAAGGTTGATCAATTTATAGATGATATCATGTTAAATACAATATGAGATGACAATTAGCACAAAAGCACCAATATTCTGGTTACATCATTTGCACCTTTATTTAATAAATGATTAACATTCGAAAAAAGAGATTTCAAGATTGAAAGGACGGGATCTCTGTGGCAGCGTTAGCTTCTCAGTCTAGTAATGAAAAAGGTTTCTTATGACACAACAACGGCTTGTTAAACATCGTCTGGATTATAAAGCGCCAGATTACACTATTACAGATATTGAGCTCGATTTTGTTCTGGATGCCGATAAAACAATTGTAACGGCAACCAGCCAGGTAAAACGTCTGATTAATGACATTACACCACTCATCTTGGATGGGGAAAATCTCACACTGAAGAGTATTCATATCAATGACATAGCGTGGGAACATTATCAGGAGCAGGGTGGTAAATTAATCATAGAACAATTACCCGCACAGTTTACTCTGAAAATTGTTAATGAAAACCATCCATCTGCTAACACTGCACTTGAAGGGTTATATGTGTCAGGTGATGCTCTGTGTACGCAGTGTGAATCGGAAGGTTTTCGTAACATTACTTATTATCTGGACAGACCGGATGTACTGGCCCGTTTTACGACCCGTATTACCGCAGATAAGTCTAAATATCCTTTCTTATTGTCTAATGGTAACCGCGTTGAGCAGGGAGAGCTTGATGATGGCCGCCATTGGGTGAAGTGGCAGGATCCATTCCCGAAACCTTCTTATTTGTTCGCGTTGGTGGCGGGGGATTTTGATGTCTTGCATGATACTTTTATTACCCGTAGTGGTCGTGAAGTTGCTCTGGAGCTGTTTGTAGACCGGGGTAATTTGGATCGGGCCGATTGGGCCATGACATCACTGAAAAACTCCATGAAGTGGGATGAAACTCGTTTTGGTTTGGAGTATGACCTTGATATTTACATGATCGTCGCTGTTGATTTCTTCAATATGGGGGCGATGGAGAATAAAGGGCTGAATATCTTTAACTCCAAATATGTATTAGCTAAAACTGAAACGGCAACAGACAAGGATTATCTCGGCATTGAGGCCGTGATTGGCCATGAATATTTCCATAACTGGACGGGAAATAGGATCACTTGCCGTGACTGGTTCCAGTTAAGCCTGAAAGAAGGGCTGACGGTATTTCGTGATCAAGAATTCAGTTCTGATTTAGGTTCACGCTCTGTTAACCGCATTAATAATGTGCGTGTTATGCGCGCAGCACAGTTTGCTGAAGATGCCAGCCCAATGGCGCATCCTATCCGCCCTGATCAAGTGATGGAGATGAATAATTTCTATACGCTGACAGTCTATGAAAAAGGCTCGGAAGTGATCCGAATGATCCATACCTTGCTGGGTGAGGAACAATTTCAAGCGGGGATGCAGCTTTATATTCATCGTCACGATGGTAGCGCAGCAACCTGTGACGATTTTATTCAGGCGATGGAAGATGCTTCAAACGTTGATTTGACATTATTCCGTCGTTGGTACAGCCAATCCGGTACGCCGATAGTGGCTGTCCGCGATGAATATGATGCAGAAAAACGGCAATATACTTTGCATGTCAGTCAGATGACACCACCAACTGCCGATCAGAAAGAGAAACTGCCACTACATATTCCGCTGGATATTGAGTTGTATGATGAAGATGGTCGGGTGATCCCACTGTGTCGTGATGGTCAGAGGGTTCACCATATCCTGAATGTTATCAATGCAGAACAATCATTTATATTTGATGATGTTCCGGCACAGCCGATTCCTTCTTTATTACGTGAATTCTCGGCACCAGTGAAATTGGATTATCCATATAGTGATACCCAATTGGTGTTCTTAATGAAGCATGCACGTAATGAATTTTCCCGTTGGGATGCCGCACAAGCGCTGTTGGCTAATTATGTAAAACTGAATGTTGCCCGTTATCAGCAATCTCAGCCAATAGAATTACCAATGCATGTGATTGATGCATTCCGTGCGGTGTTGTTGGATAAGGATATCGATCCTGCCTTGGCCGCTCTGATCCTGACATTGCCATCTGAAAATGAAATGGCAGAGTTGTTTACGGTAATTGATCCACGGGCTATTCATGAGGTGCTTTATGCCATCACACGTAGTCTGACTAATGAAATGGTAGATGAGTTCGCTGCTATTTATCACAGTATTCATACAGGTGTATATCGTGTGGATCACCAGGATATTGCGAAACGAGCATTACGCAATATTTGTCTGCATTATTTAGCATTTATTGAAGATAAGGGGCAGGCAGATAAATTAATCGCTGCCCAATATTATCAGGCTGATAATATGACGGATACTATTGCTGCATTATCTGCGGCGATGGCGGCAGAATTGCCTTGCAGTTATCAACTGATGGATGAATTTGATCAACGTTGGCATCAAGATGGTTTGGTTATGGATAAATGGTTTATTCTTCAAGCCACTAGCCCGGCGTTTGATGTACTTGATAAAGTTCGTAGCCTGATGAAGCATCGTTCTTTCAGTCTGAGTAATCCAAACCGGGTTTATTCGTTGCTAAGAACTTTCTTTGCCAATAACGCAGTAGCATTCCATGCTGAAGATGGGCGTGGTTATCAGTTCCTGAAAGAAGTATTGACTGACCTGAACAGCAGGAATCCACAAGTGGCGTCACGTTTGATTGAACCGTTGATTCGTTTAAAACGTTACGATGAAAAACGTCAGGTGCTAATGCGGGCTACCTTAGAAGAATTGAAAGAGTTGGAAAACTTATCTGGTGACTTGTTCGAAAAAATCACCAAGGCACTTGAAAGCTGAGTTATGATATTTTCCTCCGGCAACAGCCGGAGGATATTTTGCTGTTCAGATCTTCTTCTATCGATAACTTGTTAACATAGCGAGGTGTTAATACAGCTATTTGTTAATACAGAAGTACACTGAAAAATATCTTCTTTGCTACGTTTACATTTTGCCAGGATCTCTTTAAGATGCTCCGCGCTTATTTCACTGTCACCATGACCTGTCATTATGCTTGCAGGAGATTGCATGTATTATTCTCTTCTAAAAAAGGCATTGTTCCAGCTTGATCCGGAACAAGCACATGAACTTACTTTCCGCCAGCTTAAACTTGTTACCGATACTCCTTTCGAATTCCTCATCCGTCAATCAGTTGCTACTAAGCCCGTCACTTGTATGGGATTGTCATTTAAAAATCCTCTTGGTTTAGCCGCTGGTCTTGATAAGAATGGTGATTGCATTGATGCGTTTGGTGCGATGGGCTTTGGTTTTGTTGAAATTGGTACAGTAACGCCACGACCGCAAGCCGGGAATGATAAGCCGAGGTTATTCCGCGTTGTTGAAGCGGAAGGCATTATTAATCGGATGGGCTTTAATAATCTTGGCGTCGATAATCTGGTCGAGAATGTCAAAAGAGCAAAATACAACGGAATTATCGGAATTAATATTGGTAAAAATAAAGATACACCAGTAGAAAATGGTAAAGATGATTATTTGATTTGCATGGATAAAGTTTATCCTCATGCAGGTTATATTACGATTAATATCTCTTCACCTAATACACCGGGCCTGAGAACATTACAGTATGGTGAAGCACTGGATGATCTCTTGTCTGCGATTAAAAATAAACAAAGTGAACTACAACAAAAATATCAAAAGTACGTTCCCGTTGCTGTAAAAATTTCGCCAGACCTGACAGAAGAAGAATTAGTAAAAATCGCAGATAGTTTAATGCGTCATCACATTGATGGTGTTATTGCGACTAATACCACATTAGATAGAAAGATTATTGCAGGATTGAGTCACTGTCATGAGGCTGGTGGTTTGAGTGGTCGCCCTGTACAACTGCACAGCACAGAGATTATTCGACGTCTTTCTCAGGAATTAAAAGGTGAAATACCAATTATTGGCGTTGGTGGAATTGACTCTCTAGTTTCTGCCAGAGAAAAAATGGAAGCAGGAGCTTCATTGATTCAGATATTCTCTGGATTTATTTATAAAGGGCCAAAGTTAATCAAAGATATTGTCAATTATATCTGAGTATTCGCTGCAATCTTGTATTGAAGGTTTTGTATTGGGGGTTTATTTCTGACCCCAATTCGTCTATATTTTGTCTGGCAGATTAATCTTTTATCAATTCTTTTGAATCTCCATGATGGTGGTGCTTATTTTTAAACAAGTAAACTATTTTGAGTATAAAAGGGTAAGCAATGAGAATTAGACCTGATGATAAGTGGTGCTGGTATTTTGATGCCGAGCATAATCGTGTCATGCTCGATCTTGCTAATGGTATGGTTTTTCGTTCCCGTTTTCCTGCCAAAATGTTGACTATTTATGCAACCACGATGAAAGAAAGCTGTTTTTCTGTCGATGATGCAGCACTTTATTATACTTTCGAAGAATATTCCCGCCGCATTAATATTGCACCAGAGCTCAGGGTTGAATTAGCGCTAAATGGATTAGTTGCGTTTCGCTTTATGAAACCACAAATGCCAAGAAGCTGGTATTTTTCTGTTTTTTCTTTAATGACTAAACCAGAGCAAGGAGAAATTGTTCAGGTGCGTTTACAAAACGATGGAACAGATATTCTGTTTATGGTTGCTGAAGCTGGAGATAGTGCCAGCGTATGCTTATTAGTGCAGCAAAAATTAGATCTCGGTGATCGCGTGATGAATTTTTGTGATCCGATCAAAATAATGAATGATCGTTTAATGCCTTATATTGAACCCGCCCAGGCGCCAATATATGACGAGGTAATCTAACGTTATTATATTATGGGAAGACAACAAATTAACTTTATAGCTTATAAATATTGATCTATATCTACATCAATCAAGGGCTGATTTTCCCTCTCTTTCACTATCTTAATTAATATCTGATCATCGAGAGCCTCCGACATTTTTTCGTACAGTTCCGCAGTAACACAATATGCAATAACACAATACGCAGTAACACATAAAAAACAGGTTGATTTTTGTTCAGGGTGAGCAATCTTATGACATGTTGCTGGTATTAGCTATAATGGCAGCAATTTTTTTGGTGGTACATTTCTTGGTAAATAATAGTCTTGGTGAATAATAGCATGAACTCTCTCTTTGCCAGCACGGCACGTGGACTGGAAGAACTGTTAAAAAACGAACTGGAAATACTGGGTGCGCAATCCTGCAAGATTGCCCAAGGTGGGGTTCATTTTAAAGGTGATGAACGAGTGATGTATAAAAGCCTGCTCTGGAGCAGACTGGCATCCCGAATCCTGCTTCCGCTTAATGAATTCAAGGTATACAGTGACCTGGACCTATATCTGGGAGTTCAATCTATTGACTGGACTGAGATTTTTTCAGTAGATAGTACATTTTCAGTCCATTTCAGTGGTACAAATGAAGAAATCAGAAATACACAATATGGCGCTCTGAAAGTAAAAGACGCCATTGTTGACTGTTTTATGCGCAAGATAAAGCAGCGTCCTGATGTTGCTAAACAGCAACCGGATGTGCGTATTAATGTCTTCCTGAATAAAGAAAAAGCAACTGTCTCCCTGGACTTAAGTGGCGACGGGTTGCATATCCGTGGTTATCGTGATTTGGCCGGACAGGCCCCTTTAAAGGAAAATTTGGCCGCAGCGATTGTTTTGCGTTCTGGTTGGAATGCGGGAACGCCGATGGTTGATCCGATGTGTGGTTCAGGAACGTTATTGATTGAAGCGGCAATGATAGCGGCAGATTGTGCTCCTGGTTTACGCCGTCAACATTGGGGATTCACTTCATGGTTGAAATTCAATGAAACAATCTGGCGTGAAGTTGTCACGGAAGCGCAGGTGCGTTTCCGAAAGGGACTGCAAGAAACGACTTCCCGCTTTTTTGGTATAGATATTGACCGTCGGGTTATGGATATGGCGCGCTCAAATGCCAGAAGAGCGGGTGTTTCCCAATTGATCCAGTTCCAGCAGGGAGATGCAGGTAAGCTGGAAAACCCATTGCCGGAAGGGGTAACAGGTACAGTATTAAGTAACCCGCCTTATGGAGAACGTCTTGAGAGTGAGCCTGCACTGATTGCTTTACACAATGTATTTGGCCGGATCATGAAAAGCCGTTTTTCGGGCTGGCGCTTATCTCTATTCAGTGCTTCACCAGAATTGTTGAGTTGCCTGCAATTGCGGGCTGAACGTGAGTTTAAAGCGAAAAATGGTCCTTTGGATTGTGTTCAGAAAAACTATTTTATCCAGATAAACTCTTCCATTCAGAAAAACGATCAGTTATCAGACAAACCGCAATCACTGGATAGCGGTATTGCTGAAGATTATGCGAACCGTCTGCGTAAGAATGAGAAGAAGCTGAGTAAATGGGCTAAACAGCAGGGTATTGATTGCTATCGGTTATATGATGCAGACTTGCCGGAATATAATGTAGCAGTTGATCGCTATGCTGATAAAGTTATTGTTCAGGAATATTCACCACCTAAATCTGTTGATGCCAATAAAGCGCGTCAACGTTTATTTGATGTAATCAGCGCAACAATGGATGTGCTCGGATTGCAATCTAATCAGCTAATCCTGAAAACCCGTCAGCGTCAGAAAGGCAAAAATCAATATGAAAAACTCGCTGAAAAGAAAGAATTCTTTTTAGTGAATGAGTATGGGGCGAAATTCTGGGTTAACTTGACAGATTATCTGGATACAGGACTATTTCTCGATCACCGCATTGCCCGGCAGAAATTGGGAGAAATGAGTCAAGGGAAAGATTTTCTTAACTTATTTGCCTACACTGGTTCAGCGACCGTTCATGCCGGATTGGGAGGAGCGCGCTCGACGACCACAGTGGATATGTCCCGCACTTACCTTGAGTGGGCTGAGAAAAACTTGCAGGTAAATGGCCTGACGGGGCGTCAGCATCGTTTGATTCAGGCTGATTGTTTGGGTTGGCTTGCGCAGACACGTGAACAATTTGATCTGATTTTTATTGATCCTCCGACATTCTCCAATTCCAAACGTATGGAAGAGACATTCGATGTCCAACGTGATCATATTACCTTAATGAAAGAGCTGAAACGCTTGCTTCGTCGGGGCGGAACTTTAATGTTCTCCAACAATAAGCGTGGTTTTAAAATGGATTTTGTGGAACTTGAGAAGTTAGGTCTGGTTGCAGAAGAAATCACAGAAAAAACTTTATCTCAAGATTTTGCCCGTAACCGCCAGATCCATAATTGCTGGTTGCTGCGTCACGTTGGCGAGGAAAAATAATATTATGTCATTGATTAGTTTATCTGGTGCCTGGTTATCATTCAGTGATGCGCCGTTATTGGATAATGCTGAGTTACATATCGAAGAAAATGAGAGAGTGTGTCTGGTTGGCCGCAATGGGGCAGGGAAATCTACCTTATTGCGTGTACTGTCGAAAGAACAGATGCTGGATGACGGGCAAGTTATCTATGAACAGGATCTGGTTGTTGCCCGTTTGCAACAAGATCCTCCTCGTGATGTAGCAGGAACCGTATTTGATTTTGTTGCCGAAGGAGTGAAAGAGCAGGCGGAATATATCAAAGCATTTCATCACACTTCGCGTTTGGTAGAAACAGATCCCAGCGACAAAAACCTGAACCGATTGGCGGAATTGCAGGAAGTGTTAGATATTCGCGGTCTTTGGTTACTCGACAGCCGCATTAATGATGTATTAAAACAGCTTTCTTTGCCTGCTGAAGCGAAATTATCTTCTCTGTCAGGAGGTTGGTTACGTAAAGCCGCTTTAGGAAGGGCTTTGGTCAGTTCACCAAAAGTGCTTTTCCTTGATGAACCAACTAACCATCTTGATATTGATACGATTGAGTGGTTGGAAAATTTCCTGAAAGATTTTAATGGCAGCTTAGTTTTTATTTCCCATGACCGTTCGTTTATCCGCAGTATGGCGACTCGAATTGTCGATTTGGATCGTGGAAAACTGATTTCATGGCCGGGAAATTATGATAAATACCTTGAAGGCAAAGAAGAAGCTTTACGGGTTGAAGAACTACAGAATGCTGAATTTGATAAAAAACTGGCTCAGGAAGAAGTTTGGATACGTCAAGGGATTAAAGCACGCCGTACCCGTAATGAAGGGCGGGTAAGGGCATTGAAAGCATTGCGTGCAGAGCGTTCTGAGCGCCGTAATGTTATTGGCACGGCAAAAATGCAGGTCGAAGAGGCGACACGCTCCGGTAAGATTGTGTTCGAACTGGAAAATGTTAATTACCAGATTGGTGATAAGTCATTAGTTAAGAATTTCTCGGCTCAAATTCAACGTGGTGACAAAATTGCTTTAGTCGGGCCGAATGGTTGTGGCAAAACGACATTATTGAAATTGATGTTGGGAGATTTGTCGGCAGATAGTGGTCAGATCCATTGCGGAACAAAACTTGAAGTCGCTTATTTTGATCAGCATCGTGCAGCCCTTGATCCAGACAAAACAGTGATGGATAACCTTGCCGAAGGTAAACAGGAAGTGGTAGTAAACGGGCGACCACGTCATGTTTTGGGTTATCTGCAAGATTTCCTTTTCCATCCTAAACGGGCAATGACACCCGTCCGGGCACTTTCGGGTGGTGAACGTAACCGCCTGCTGTTAGCGCGTTTGTTCCTGAAACCCAGCAATTTGCTTATTCTTGATGAACCTACCAATGATCTCGACGTTGAAACGTTGGAGTTACTGGAAGAACTTGTGGATGGTTATAGCGGTACAGTGATTTTGGTAAGCCATGATCGTCAGTTTGTTGACAATTCAGTAACAGAATGTTGGATTTTTGAAGGTAATGGAGAAATCAACAACTATGTGGGTGGATACTTTGATGCTCAGCAGCAACGGGCACAAACAGTCTCTTTACGCCAGTCTTCTATGAAAAAGGAGAAAGTGGAAACCAAACCGGTTAAAGCTAAGGAAACGACGAAACGTTCAAATAATAAGATAAGTTACCATTTACTCAGAGAGTTAGAACAACTACCATCATTATTGGAAACGTTGGAACAAGAAATAGAACAGCTACAAATTCAGGTTAGTGATCCAGAATTTTTTAATCAATCACACGAAATCACACAAAACGTGTTGCAGAAACTGGCAGATAAAGAGCAAGAATTAGAAAAAGCTTTTGATCGCTGGCAGGAGCTGGAAATGATGAAAAATGGATGATATTTGCTGCATATATATCCGATAGTGTACAAATTGCCGCTAATACAGCGGCAATTTATAGGGCTAAAATAAGAAAAAAGCGGCATTGATTTGTTACAGGAGAGGTACTTTGTGTTCTGACAATCATCAGCATGACAAACTGGTTTTATGCTCCCAATGCGATATGCTGGTGGCCTTACCTGACCTGGAGGAAGGAAATAAGGCTGTTTGTCCACGATGTGATACTTTACTGACTGCAAAATGGAAAGAACCACGTAATCAACCGACAGGTTATGCAGTAAGTTCATTATTAATGTTATTTCTTGCTTGCCTGTTTCCTTTCGTTAGCATGAATGTTGCCGGTATTGTTAATGAAATTACTCTGACAGAGATCCCAGAGGTCATGTTCAGTGAAGATTATTCGAGCATAGCTGTATTCTTCTTGATCTTTGTGCAGCTTGTGCCTGCATTCTGCATGGTTTCCATTATCCTTTTATGCCAGAACATTAAAATAGCGCGTCGGCTAAAAATTGAGTTGGCACGTATTTTGTTTCAGATGAAAACCTGGTGTATGGCAGAAATCTTTTTAGCCGGGGTGCTGGTTAGTTTCGTTAAGCTTATGGCTTATGGCGATATTGCGGTTGGTCTGAGTTTTCTGCCCTACTGTTTTTTTTGCCTGTTTCAGGTCAGAGCGTTCCAATGTCTTGACAGATATTGGATTTGGAATGATATAGAATCTGCACCCAAAGTGTGTATGCCTCTGCAAGCGGGTAAACCCGGTTTAGTTCAGGGCATCAGATTGTGTCAATGTTGTACTGCTATTTTGCCTGCTGAACAACATCAATGTCCTCGTTGTCACTCAAAAGGGCATGCTCGACGTCACTATAGTCTTCAATGGACTATGGCACTATTAGTCACATCAGCCATACTTTATATTCCAGCGAATGCATTGCCGATCATGGTGACTCAGACGTTAGGAAGTCACATTAACTCAACCATTTTGGAAGGCATTATTTTGCTCTGGAGTACTGGCTCTTATCCGGTTGCTCTGGTTATTTTTATTGCCAGTATTATGGTGCCTGTGCTGAAAATGTTCTCTATCTGTTGGTTATGCTGGAACGCTAAACGTCATGGCAGATATAACTCGGAAACTATGCATTTGATTTACGAAGTGGTGGAATTTGTTGGGCGCTGGTCAATGATTGATGTTTTTGTTATTGCTGTCTTATCGACATTAGTACGCATGGGGCAGTTCATGAGTATCTATCCTGCAACAGGAGCAATATTATTTGCTTTGGTGGTGATTTTGACAATGTTTGCGTCAATGACATTTGATCCACGCTTAACCTGGGATAAAGCTAATAAGAAATTTGAGTTACAGAAGAATGAGGAATCATAAGGTGACGGATAAAGAAGAGAAGCTGACTCAGGCCAGGATCAGTAAACTTAAGAGTTGGTCACCTATATGGATCGTACCGATTGTTACTGTGCTTATTGGAGCCTGGATATTATTTTATCACTTTAGCCATCAAGGGCCCGAAGTCACTCTGATAACGTCTAATGCTGAAGGTATTGAAGCCGGAAAAACGAAAATAAAAAGCCGCAGTGTTAATGTTGGTGTGGTTGAAAGAGTGTCATTAAGCGATAACTTAGGCGAAGTGATTATCAAAGCGCGCTTAAATGATGGTATGGAGAGGTTATTACATAAAGATACTGCATTCTGGGTCGTAAAACCTCAAATTGGTCGTGAAGGAGTTTCTGGCCTGAGTACCTTATTATCTGGAGTATTTATTGAATTACAACCCGGCAATGAAGGTAGTGAAGAAAGAAAATTTTCATTACTAGATGCACCACCTTTGGCATCGCCTGATGCCAAAGGTATTCGGTTAGTTTTAACCAGTGAGAAAGCCGGAAGATTATCTCCCGGTGATCCGGTTTTATTTCGTGGATATCGTGTTGGTTCAGTGGAAACGAGTACTTTTGATCCTAAATCTCGCTTAGCCAAGTATCAGATTTTTGTTAATGCTCCTTATGATGGACTACTGACAACTAATGTCCGGTTTTGGAAAGACAGCGGTATTGCTTTTGATGTTTCTTCGCAGGGGCTGAGAGTTGAGGTAGCTGCATTATCGACTTTATTTGCCGGAGGTGTGAGTTTTGACGTGCCGAAAGGATGGGATTTAGGTAGTCCAGTTAAAGAAAAAGAAATTTTTAGACTTTACGATAATGAAAAAAATATCGAAAACTCACTTTATACAGAACACAGAGATTTCTTACTCTTCTTCTCTGATTCGGTCAGAGGATTGCAACCGGGAGCACCTGTCGAATTTCGTGGTATACGAGTAGGAACAGTAGCAAAAGTTCCTTTTTATACTGATGGGATCAGACAGCGTCTTGATAGCGATTTTCGTATTCCTGTCTTAATTCATATGGAACCTGAACGGTTCGAGAAAGAAATTGGTGATGGTTTTTATACAGATAAAGAGTTGGAAGAAATTATTTCCCGTGGTTTAAGAGCTTCTTTGAAAACAGGAAACTTACTGACAGGGGCACTGTACATTGATCTGGATTTTTATTCCGATGAGAAATCATGGAAAGGCCCGCGAAAACTTGCCAGTTATGAAATTTTACCAACCATAAGTGGTGGATTAGCTCAAATTCAGCAAAAAGTTATCATGGCTCTGAACAAAATTAATCAAATGCCAATTGAGCCAGTCTTTATTCAGGCAACGCGAACGTTAGAAGAGAGCCAGAAAACAATCAAGGCAGCACATAAGACCATGAATGAGTTAAATAGCATTCTTGCAAGCAAAGAAGCTCAAAATCTCCCCAAAGATATACATAATACGTTGAATGAATTAAATCACAGTATGCAGGGTATTCAGCCAGGATCGCCAGTTTACAACAAACTGGTGGATAATATGCAGCGCCTGGATCAGGTCTTGCGCGAATTGCAGCCAATATTGAAGACGCTGAACAATAAGAGCAACGCATTGGTATTTGAAGCAGAAGCAACTCCAGATCCAGAACCCAAAAAGGCGCGTAATTAATGAAAAAGTTGATGTTAAGATTGGCTCTTTTAATTCCTGTCAGTTTTTTGATTATGGGAAACCTATTAATTTCGGGATGCAGTAGTAGCCAACCGAAAAAAATTTATTACCAATTACCTGCTTCAACAATAATTTCAGAGGTAAGCAGGATAGATACCAATCAAGAGCGTCAGTTATGGGTAAAAAGGGTACATCTCGTTGATTATCTCGCATCATCTGGCATAGTTTATCAAACGGGAGATGTCACTTATAGTGATGCCTCAAATCACTTATGGGCGAGTCCACTGGAACAACAATTACAACAAATTTTAGTTAATCAGCTCAGTTTTGCATTTCCACAAAGGTTGGTTTCTGATCAACCAATAGAGGAGAATGCTGATGCACTGGATGTCACAATAACAGCTTTTCATGGGCGATATGATGGGCGGGTGACTATTCAGGGATATTGGGTCTTATCTAAACAGAAAGACGCGATTAAGCGAGCATTTAACTTAGAACTGAAACAAACGAAAGATGGTTATGCGGAATTAGTGCGCACTTTGGCCGCGGGTTATAATCAGTTGACTCAGTCTATTGTCAGTCAGATAGCTTCACAAGGTTAATCAATTATTCAGAGTAATAAGGTTATTTGATTATCAATTAATTGAGTTTGCTTTGCTGTTTTTTATTCTGTATTTAGCTAACAACTCAGCTTAAGAAAATCACCTCTGCACAATTAGCGGAGGTGATTGCCATAGATGGAGGAATTGGTAAGTAATACAAGAATATCAAAAATTACTGGTATCTTTGAATATGCCGACTTTCAGATCGGTTGCTGTGTAAATAAGTTTACCATCCACTAATACTTCACCATCAGCCAGACCCATAATAAGTTTACGGTTAATAACACGTTTAAAATTAATGCGATAAGTGATTTTTTTAGCTGTTGGTAACACTTGTCCTGTAAATTTTACTTCTCCAACACCAAGTGCACGACCTTTGCCTTCACCACCAAGCCAGCCCATGAAGAAACCAACAAGTTGCCACATTGCATCAAGGCCAAGGCAACCAGGCATAACGGGGTCATTGATAAAATGGCAACCAAAAAACCACAGGTCAGGATGAATATCGAACTCAGCTTCGATATACCCTTTATTATAAGTGCCACCGTCTTCTGTCATCTTAATGATGCGATCTATCATTAACATATTGCCAGAAGGGAGTGGTGGCCCATTCTCACCAAATAACTGACCTTTTCCAGAGGCTAGAAGTTCTTCTTTCGTGTAGGACTCTTGTCTTTTAAACATATTTTGAAATAGCCTTATCATTGGGTAAGGCTAAAGAATAGCGTACAGTTGTACGCTGAACAACTCCGATCAGATATAGGTTCACTAACCCAACCAGCGTAAAAACCAAGGTAACTTAGGACGTTCTTGATTATTCACTTGTGTAATACGCTCGTATATCATAGCTAACAAGTGTTCTTTTTGTGCATCATAGTAAGGAATGCCGGTCAATAATGAAGCGGCTTCGGATACGTGTTCAACAGCCCAAATATGGAATTTGCCACTTTTCACAGCGCTAACAATATCCTGATGCAGGCATAGGTGTTGTACATTGGCCATTGGAATAATTACACCTTGTGAACCGGTCAATTCACGGCAGTTGCACACATGGAAGAAACCTTCAATCTTTTCATTAACGCCACCAATTGGTTGCACAAAACCAAATTGGTCTACGGCGCCTGTGACAGCGATTTGCTGGTCAATAGGTTGTTGTGACAGGGCACTGATTAATGCACATAATTCTGCCAATGAAGCGCTGTCCCCATCAACTTCACCGTAGGATTGCTCAAATACAATCGAAGCAGAGAATGGCTGTGGTTGATCCAGTTTCAATTCAGAGATCAGATAAGCCTGCATGATCATCATGCCTTTTGCATGAATATTGCCACCCAGTTCAACCTTACGCTCTACATCAATAAATTCTCCATCGCCTAAATGGGCAACACAACTGATACGAGAGGGTTCACCGATGGGATCTGGATAGCCCGGATATTCAAGTACGGATAATCCGTTAATTTGACCAATAACAGCACCTTGAGTGCGGATCCGTATTTGGCCTTTCAGGATTTCATCTATACTACGCTCAGCCAAATATGCATGGCGCCAACGTCGATTCTCTTCTGCCTGTTGCAGAGAATGGAGTGTAATCTGATTTTCCTGCTGATAATTGGCTGCCGTTGTCAGTTTTTGGCTCAACCACTGGATATCTAAAGGCAGGCTGAATTGATCTTCAGTATAGCGGATAGCTTGTCTGAGTAATTCTGGCCATGCATCGGCACTCAAAGATGGGAGTTTTTGTTGTTGAATGAGTCCGTTGACATAGCGACACCATATTGCCAGATCTGCTTCTTCATGGAATGGCATATCCAGTTCAAATTCACTGTATAAAGCGTTACTTGCCAGTTCTGGTTCGATTGCGTGTAACTCTTCAAGGCTCAACCGATCTCCTACAAGAATCAGATGTAAATCTAACGGAATTGAGGGAATTGGCAGAGGCAAGGAACGATGCTCATCATGTGATAACCAATCAAAACGGCGCTGAATGATCATCTGCTTGAGGCGAACCCACATTAGTGGTTGGGATAACAGAGTGCGCAGAGGTAGAATTAGGACTCCACCATTAACGTGATGAATAAGCCCTGGTTGTAACTGAAGCACACCTTGATGTGTATAAATATTGCCAAACAATTGTTCCGGTTCAATCCATTCACGATAAGCAACACGCTGATTTGGTGAGAAAGGGCCTTCACCAGACGGGTGCCACGTGATGGTTTGGTGTTCAATCTGATAGTAGCCTCCAACATTGGGACGATTTTCTGGTAATAATGCCGAAACTGTGTCGGACAAAAGAGCCAGATAGGCATCACTCTCTTCTGCTTTTAGCAACATAAAAGATTGACGTAAGTTGGCCTGACAAAAAAGTGTTAGTCCATTATGCAATCTGGGTTGAATTGCTTCTATAGTAATAGTAGACAATTCAGCAACAGAATTGAAAAGTGCTTGATAAGGTGCACTGTCTGGCTGTAATGACTGCCAGTCTAATTTTAGATTCGTCAAAGTGATAGCTACATGTAATGAAAAAAGAAACATTTATTATACAAGATTAAGCAGTGAACCAACATGTTATAATCTTTGAAAAAGATAATATTCGTGCTAACTCATTAACTGCCCATAAAATATTTCAGTATCTTGTGTTGTTATGAGCAATTTAGATAAATAATTGCTATGCTTAATTTAAGTTACGCTGTCACTGAGAGATGAAATGAAATATCAACAATTGGAAAATCTGGAATGTGGCTGGAAATGGGCTTACTTGGTAAAAAAGCATCGTGAAGGTGAGCCAATTACTAAATATATTGAAAAAAGTGCTGCTCAGGATGCGGTTAGTGAATTACTGAAACTGGAACGAGAACCTGTCAAGGTAATGCAATGGATATCACAGCACATGAATCAAGATTTATCCAATCGCATGAAACAAACCATTCGGGCGCGACGTAAACGTCATTTTAATGCTGAACATCAGCATTCGCGTAAAAAGTCTATTGATTTGGATTTTTATGTCTGGCAGCGCCTTTCAAATCTCTCCCAGCGCCGAGGTAAGACGTTATCAGAAACAATAGTGCAACTATTGGAAGATGCCGAATATAAAGAAAAATACACTCACCAGATGTTGAGCTTGAAACAGGATTTGGTTGCTATTTTAGGGAAATAAATCCAATAAAACCCCATGCGTGAACATGGGGTTTGCACTTTTATCATTACTAATGAGCCTATTACAGAGATACTTTGGATTGAGTCTGATTAATTTCCTGAGTACCTTGAATATTGATGATTACCCGGCGGTCTGGGGCCAGGCAATCAATCAATTTAGTGCGAGCTTTGATGTTATTACATGCTGACCCAGTAACAGGATCTTCTTTACCGCGACCTTCAGCTTGAATACTGTTTGCAGGGATACCTTTAGCTACCAGATAGTCTACAACGGATTGGGCACGTTTTTGAGACAGGGGCAAATTATAGCGTTGACTACCAATACGGTCAGTATAACCGACTACCAAAACATGTCCCTGAGTTGGATCAATTTTCGTGAGTTGGTTATAGAGATTATCCAGCTCATGCTTGCCTTCAAGTTTCAATGTTGATTTATTGAAGTTGAACAGAACATCTGAGCGTAGGGTAAAGCTCTTTTTCTCGATAGCAGGAGTTGGAGCCGGAGTAACAGGTGCAGCAATCAGGGGGGCTTCATCCTGACCAAAACGGTAAGAAATACCAACAGTTAGCAGGCCAATATCTGGACGAGCACCGATAGCGGCCTCCCGACCATCCAGACGTGAGTTACCATCTCCTCCTCGGCCTACTTTTGGGGTCCACTGGTAATCCAAACGAGTTGCCAGATTTTTGGTTAGTGCATATTCAGCACCAATTGCTATTAATGGAGAAATACCTGTGCTACTGGTTTTCACATTTACTTTATCTGTAGTTGGTGACCAACCGGATTGCGGAAAAATTTTGCCCGTATCACCAGGAGAAGGGAGATCTTCTTTATTATAAAATATTCCACCTGTATAAGATATGTCTTTAGAATTATAATGGGCTGAGGCCCTTGAATGCCATACTATCCCCCCCAGGCGGGTATAAACATCTAAATCATTCGTAACTGGAACGCTTAATTTTGCTGTCAACTGGACACCCTGAGCACGAAAATCCCCATTATTGGCAGAGCTTTTATATTTTATGCTTCCTAACCAGTCATAACCCAGTTCGAAGCCTAAATATGGAGTTGCCTGATAACCTATATAAGCTCCAGCACCCAGTTGATTTCTATTTGTCGCATCACCTGTTGCGGCAAACGGCTGGGTGGGGCGGTAATTTGGTTTGCGCTGACCATGTCCCCATCTGTCTATCCACCCTGTTGTTATTGGGTACGATGTTGCTGCATTAGAACCAAAGTCAGTAAATTTTGTCTTATTAAACTGGGACCATCCTAACTTAGCACCAGCATACCAAGTATTCTCTTTGGGAGCTGCTTGAGCAACAGTTGCAAAAGTTGCTACTGCCACTGCGATAGCTGTCTTCTTCATTGTACGCCTCGTTATCATCCAAAAAAGCAGTTAGCCTTAAAAGTCTTATTATTGGCCATTAGTTGAGATATTTAGTTGGGTATACGCACTTCTATCAATAGATAACTCCTGAAATATAAGATTAACAAGTACAACCCCGACTTTGTAAAGTCTACAACGAACTTTAAAACTTACAAGTACACTATGATTCGTGACGCAGATTTTTTAAATATACAATTACAATTGCTAAATATTACTGACGGTAATCTACAATATTTACTGTTATAATACGTTGAATTTTCTTATAAATAAGAGCAGATAATAGTGGCGGGTTGTTTACTATAAAAAATATTGAGATAAATCCTAATTTCATTCAATGATAGTAAGTAGAATGAACTTTTATTGTGCTTGGTAATATCTTGAGTTGGCCGGATAAATTCTGTGGACGCATAATCAAACCTAATGCCGTACCTTTATGAGCTGCCAACTGTAATTTTTGCACTTCATATTCAGATAATTCTGGTAACCATCCTAAAACTACACTGTAATTACCACTTGCTAGTGCTTTCTCCATTGCCTCAAGAGAGGCAATGGGAAGTATTTGGTTTAACTGAACAATTTTACTTAAAGGTAAGCCTGAATTTATTAGCCATTGACGACTTAGTTTCCTATTAGGTGTAATCCATAGTAACCATCTATTTTCATTCCCGGATTGATGTAATAAAGGAAGAAGGGTTTGATAGCTTGGTTATCGTATATTGGTTATCACTATAAATCAATTGCACTCACTATACCTTCTTTACCCTCTTTCACTGACCCCCTCTCAATTGGAATGTAATTTTTGTGTAGGCGAATTTGTCAGATTATCTATTTTTTTATTCTATTACGGTCAATTTTATTCTCAATAAGATATTCCAAAATTAATTGAATATTCATAATTCATTCCACCATGATGTGTGTATATTTATACAGTACTCTGTTGTTTGTCTAAAATCAAGGGTATTTTTTTCAAAGTACTTCGCAAAAATTCATATAAAACAGTTTTTTTCTAACTTAATGATTGGCAGGTTAGAACAGATTGAGTATGGTTTTAATTACTTGTTCTTGTTATCTATTTCATTAATAGCAAACATGGATATAGCACATAAAATATTTAAGCAGGATATAATTCATGGAGTGATAAAAATGTTTTTATCTGAGGCTCGTTTTGATCAATTGGAACATAGTGTATCTTCACTGGGAAAACTTAAAAAGAAGTCTCAATTTGGTGGAGTTGGATTATCAATTGATGGAGTCTTGTTCGCCCTGGGTTCTGAGGGCGAGCTTTATTTACGAGGAAATAGTCATGCAGAGGTATTATTTAAAGTCAGAGGAATGGAGAAGTTTATCTATTTAAAAAGGGGTATTCCAGTGGTTTTGCGGTATTACCGGGTCGGTGAATCACTTTGGCAGGATCAAAAACAATTATTTAAATATATTAACTTGGCTTATCAATGTACATTAGCAGATGTCATCAGCAGGCAGAAAATACCTCTTAGGTTAAAGGATCTTCCCAATTTGGGGATAGCTCTGGAGCGTCAATTATGGAAAGTAGGCATATCTAAAGTAGAAGAATTGCGCGTGTTGGGAGCAAAAGCGGCTTATCTTAAATTGCAACGAAATAGGAAAAAGATGAGTGTTAATGTATTGCTTGCGTTGGCTGGTGCAATAGAAGGTTGTCATGTCGCTGTTTTACCAGAAAAATTACGCCATGATTTGTTGCTCTGGCATAAAGAATTAGAATGAAGTAATTAAAATTATCCTGCATGATAAAAATGAAAAATAGGGGCTATGCTCCTATCTTTCTTTGGCATTAGTGCTTTTCGGTATTAATACTCCGCAATAAGATATAAAAAATTATTGAAGCTATTGATAGTCTGTTGAAAAAAATAGATAGTGAATTTAATGTTTGAAATATTGATAATTTAATTTTATTGGAGTATCTATATGTATTGCTATTTTTTGTATGCCTGATTATGATTTTTTAAATTCTATTTTCAATATAATTGGCGATAATATTATTTCCATTGCTTCTATAATTTTTCTTTCTTTAAGAAAATATTAATCATATTTATGGCTCGTTGTCGTTCCTTTGAGTTATTGATGAATAAGTTATGACACTCTTGTATTAAGCGTATTCCTTCTTTTCAGGTAGATCAACCGGAATATCAGGATAACCATATTCACGGTTCCATAAAAAACCATATTCATTTGAGTAATAATTTTTAAGATAAATCTTTAATTGCAACTGTTGGCTATAGTTCTGTGGAAGCAGAAAAAAGACATTTTTATTCAGTATCATGCATTCGTAAAAAGTCGTTAACCCAGGGTTTGCCAAAACTTTACGGGAACGATGTAGTTTTTGCAGAAAATCCTGCCTTTCAAGGCAACCAATTTTAATATGCGGATGTGTTTGGGCAAATAAGTTTGCCAATTTGTTGATAGTATTTCCACCACCGGCAATAATAATCTTGGGTTCCTGATTTAGACTGGAAGTAGTCAGTAAATCTTGATTAAGTGTGGTGGATATAGGGCCAAAACAAAATGGATCAGCATCAAAAATGATATATGGATTATTTTGTAACATATCATTACCTCGTAAAGAAATATTCATAAATAAAAATAATTCATTATCACATTGTGAAATATGTTGTTTAAGCATGGTATGATTTTTTACGGCAGTTTGAGATTTTGCGAGAACCACCTCACCTTGGTTGAGGCAGGTTTCATTTTATATTTATTAAACAAAAGTGTAATAATTGAATAGGTGATTTTATCATTTAATATTTTTTCTTTTTATTTATTTGTTTTTTTAATGAAATAATCTCTGGCAATAATTCAATCAGTAACACTACCTGCTGTAATACAAGCTGAACTTTATTGTTATCAGAAGTCAGTTGATGACTTCTTTTACTCAAATATTCTGAAATATGCTGAAGAGGCTTATCATCGACTCTGTCTTGCTGTAGTGCAAACTCAACATGATAGATTGCATCATTAAGTATTTCCAGGATGACAGGGTCATTAAGTTTATCGCGATGTGCTCCTAAAGCAGAAATATACCTCAGCATAGTATGGTTAAGACAAAGCAGACGAAATGCCGCCTCCTGAGAGATGCGATGATTTTTGGGTTCTGTTGACATGTTTGAGATCACTGATGCCAGTTCAGCATCGCAATTATGGGCATTACGGCGAGCGACCCGATAATCCAGGCAATTACTTTTTCCCTGATGATATTGCAGCACAATTGCACTGAGATAACGACAATTTGCACTCATAGTGCGGATAATAACATGCGGTAATTGGCGGAATTTCCAGTCAGGCCAGATAAAACTCACTGCCAGTAAAGCAATAACACAACCGATCAGTGTGTCTGTGATTCTGGGTAAAGCGATTTTAAAACCTTCTCCCAGTAAATTAAAACTTAACAGAACCAGCAACGTAATAAACAGGGTTGCATGTGCATATTGAATATTACGAAAAGCAAAAAATAATACACCTGAAATCACGATCAACAATAACTGTCCTTCAATAGAAGGCACAAGGTAGAGAATGGGTAACCCAATCAAAATACCTGCCAGGGTGCCAATAATACGGAAGGCTAAACGACGGCGGATTGCACTATAGTTAGGTTGGCAAACAAATAGGCTGGTCAGCAAGATCCAATAGCCCCGTTGTAAATCAAACAGTTGAATAATCGCATAACCAGTACATAGCAGAGCAGACATACGAACAGCATGGCGGAACAGGGCTGATTTTGGCGTCAGATTGCTGTGGAGCCGAAACCAAATATCGCGCCAACCCGTTAAAGCTTCATCGGATAATTGCGTATCTTCTTGTCTATCATAGCTTTGATTTTCATTACTTAATTTATCAATGTGAGAGCCGCCGTGTGAAATGAAATATTGGTCAGAACTGAGTCCCGCTAATTGAGCATCAATTGCCCGTAAGTTTTTTAGTAAGTTATTGAATGCGTTTATCTTAGTGTTAATTATTTGCTGGTTTTTTAATCTTTCCAGAGAGCACTCAAGATAGTTGAAAGCATTCTCGAAACGTGAACTATGCTGATATTGTTTACGCAGGATAATAGATTGTGAAACTTGCTCACAAGCGTGTGCCTGCATGGACAATAATCATTGAAAACGAAACAGAATATCGCTGTGACGTAACGTTTCTCGCAGTTTTTGATATTGAATGTGGGATGAACTGGCCCGTTCGTGAATATCCTGAACAATAAAATAATAGTGGAGAGTCTTACGGGTTCCCTGTTGTCCTCGATCCCCTTTCAGACGGCTTAATAAAGTTATTTTGGTCATGTTGAGTGTCGTAACTAATGCGCTGTTAGCCATAACAACATCAAATACAGCTTGTTTATATTCTTCTGTTTCAGAATCGGGGTCAAACAGATTCGTTTTGGCGTAAAGGTATGCAGAAAGCTGATGGTAACAACGGGCCAGATTTTCTTGTAATGGACGAATAGGAAACAGTAAATGCCCGGCTAATGTCAACAAGTTATACCAGATTGCACCAGTGAGTAATAATAAAGGTTGCTGATACCAGACAGGAAATATGGATGCACCGAGCATAGTATAAATAGCAATTAATAAAGCACCGAAGGCAATAGTAGCATAACGTTGCCCCAAAGCGCCTAGCAGGATAAAACTACAAGTAGAGATTGCCAGGCCAAAAAAGAAAAGCCAGGGATAAGGAAAAAGCAGAGTGATGGATATGGAGGCAACAAAGAAGGAGATTAAAGTAATAATAAGGTTATGTAAACGGCCGACTAAGCGATCATCCAAATCTGTTAATGCTGCGGCAACGACGCCTAAAGTCAGAGGGATCGTGATTTTGGGCTCTTCCTGCAATAACCAGGGAACGAAAGTCGTTCCTGTTAGCGCAATGAATATACGAATATAATAGAGAACGTGATTGTTATACAGAAAATGGCGGGAGCTGGAAAAAACCGTTAGCACAAAATACTCCTAACAACATTTACATGAGCGGGGAGCTCAACAATTTTCAGGTACGGTGCTACTACAATGGAAATAAAATCAACACAAATTGGTCAACGGCTTGCCCGGCATCCATATAATCGGGTGCGTTTGCTTAATGCTGGCGTTGAAGTCAGTGGTGACAAGCACCAGTATCTAATTCCGTTTAATCAATTAATTGATGTTCAGTGTAAGCGAGGGATTGTCTGGGGGGAACTGGAATTTGAATTACCTGAAGGAAAAGTTGTCCGTTTACATGGAACTGAATGGCAGCAAACACAGCATTTTTACCATTATTTACTGAAAAAATGGCAGATATGGAGCCTCGAAATGAGCGAGATCAGTGCTGAGGTACTGGCTGCCCAGGTAAATAAAATTGACAAAATCAGGCAACAGAACCGTTGGATTAAAGCAGCAGACTTATCTTTAGTACAGCAACAAATCCAGGAAACATTTCAATCCCTCCCTTTACCCTTACAAAGAATCAAACAATTTAAGAATTGCTGTGATAACTATCAGATTTGCCTGGACTGGTTGAATGGAGGAGAAAAAAAATTAAAGCACATAAACCAACAGTGGGTTGATCGTATGTTGGAACAATATGGTGAGTTTTTCCAGTCTGTAGAAAATTCGCCATTCGATTGTTCTCAGTGTCGGGCCGTAGTTAACGGTGAAAAATCCATATTAGTTTTGGGAAGTGCGGGGAGTGGGAAAACCGCTGTTCTAGTTGCGCGTGCTGGATGGTTATTATTACGTCAACAGGCACTTCCTGAACAGATTTTATTACTCTCTTGTGGGCATCAATCGGCTGATGAGATAAATAAACGTATTCAGTTACGTTTGGAAACAAAAGAGATAAAAGCGCAAACATTCCATGAGCTGGCACTTAATATTATTCAGCAAGCGGGTAATCATGCTGCCAAAATCAGCGAATTAGAAACTAATACTCAGAAACGCCGTGATTTTCTCATTCGGGAATGGCAAAAACAGTGTAATGAAAAGAAAGCACAGGCAAAAGGTTGGCGGGAATGGTTGGAGGAAGAGTTGGGCTGGCAATTGCCGTATGGTGAGTACTGGCATGATAAACAAGTGCAGACTCGTTTATCCAGTCGTTTGGAACATTGGCTGGGGCTAATAAGAATGCACGGTGGCAACCAGAAAGAGATGATTGAGCAAGCCTCATCTGAATATGCTAGCCTGTTTCAAAAACGTATACGCCTTATGGCCCCTTTATTGAAAGCCTGGAAATTAGCATTAAAAACAGAAGGAACGATGGATTTCTCTGGTTTGATCCGTCAGGCAGTGAATATTCTGGAAAAAGGGCGTTTCATTAGCCCGTGGAAACATATTTTGCTGGATGACTTTCAGAATATTTCTCCATTAAGCTCCAGTCTATTGGCAGCACTGAGAATACAGAATAAACAAAGCTATCTATTTGCTGTTGCAGATGATTGGCAGAGAATTTATCAAATTAACGGTACAAAACTGACTTTTAATTTTGCCGAAAAGGTTTTCAGTAAAAGCATTCCTGATGGAGATATTTTTGACGAAATTACTGAATGTATTTTGGATACCACTTATCGTTTTAATGATCGTATTGGTGAAATTGCCAATGGATTTATCCAGCGGCATCTCTGTCAGGTGAGCCATTCACTCAGTAACTTAACTCCTCGTAGTTTAATGAAAGGAAATAAAAGATCAGTTGTAATTTTGCCGGAAGAACAGTTGGAAGCATTACTGAACAAAACGAGTGGTTATGTCACCAATGAAGAGACTATTTTGTTATTGGCTCGTTATCATTACCTTAAGCCTGAGTTATTGAAAAAAGCGTCTACCCGTTGGCCGAATTTGCATATTAAATTCATGACCATCCATGAATCCCAGGGACAACAGGCAGATTACGTAATTATCTTAGGATTACAGCAAGGTCAAGATGGATTTCCTGCATCAGAAAAAGGTTCCGTATTGGAACAGGTATTATTGCCACAACTTGAAAAATTTTCTGATGCAGAAGAGAGTTACCTTTTGTATGTTGCACTGACAAGGGCAAAAAAACAGGTATGGTTGATGCAGGATCTGAAAAAACCATCGTCCTTTATTCATCAACTCTCTCAATTGGGTGTTTCGAGCCAGCGTAAACCTTAAGCTGTCGGGAGAGGGAGCTGTCTCTTTCCTTATTACTGGCAGAAAGCAAGGGATTAGACGTTGTCATGGATCGCTGCTCAAAAATTGAAACTCCTCGTTTAGGATTGAAAAAATAAAGAAGGCGATGTTCGCTTTTGTTTCACCGCCTGTCCTTACCAGAATTGTTAAAAATCGTGTTCAGTAAATAGAAAAGACTTGTATTAATTTCTTAACCTTGGGGCTAATAGCTGGCTGCGGATAGACTCAGCTAACTCATCCAGAGAAGGATGCTCTGGGTGATCATCTGATATCTCGTAAGTCAATTGTGCCTCTGCCAAATAGGTGTGAACGGGTTGTCCATCATCACCTTCCATCACAACGTGATACCACGGAGCTGAACGTAAAGTTGCATTAGATGCAATATCATTTTCCTGCGGTTGTTCTAAAGAATATTCAGCATCAATATCTACAACAACACCCAAATAGCCTAGCAACTTATGCCTTACTTGCTGGCCGATACCGAATTTGCTGGCGATCATCATAGTCACCTCCAGAGAAACCTTGCAATCACTCTTATATAAGGGCAGAAAGGTAAATTTCAAGCGCACACCCGGTAACCGGAATCTTGCATGCAGGATAGTATGTGATCACCATCCCATAATTCAGGTTAGCTGTTGTGTATATAAAATACAATACTAAAAGTGGTCTTAGTATGCCAAAGTTATTATACCCAATAGATCCCAAACTGTTACTCAAGAAAAAATAAACGCACTTTCGGCAAAATACTCTATTAAGGGGTTGGGGATATTTCTTCGATTTTGCTTGCGGGGGGAGAAAAAAGATGACTATTCAAAGTATCACCATTTATGTATATGGACGAGTACAGGGAGTTGGCTTTCGCTATCAAACATATCACTGGGCAAAGAAAAATAAGTTATTGGGGTATGTTCGCAATATGAATGACGGTAGCGTCAAAATAGTTGCTTGTGGTAATGAGGAGCAAATCAAAAAATTAATCCATTGGTTAGAGCAGGGAGGGCCTCCGGGTTCAAAGATTGAACATTTTCAATCACATTTTTGTGAAGTGGAAGTGATGGACGATTTCAGCATCCGTCATTGAAGACGGATGACTGATTCAGATACATTTTACTGGTTTTGGAAGACCGGCAATTTTAGTTGCTTGTTTTGCTGGCCCTTTAGGAAATAGACGATAAAGATAGCGACTATTTCCTTTTTCTTCGCCATACTTTTGTGAAATTGCTTTGACTAGCATTCGAATAGCAGGAGAAGTGTTGAACTCCTCATAAAATTTGCGCACAAAACGAATCACTTCCCAATGTTGTTCGGTCAAAGTGATATCTTCCTGCTCAGCAAGCAGTGGTGCCATAGCTTCTTTCCATTCACTGCTGTTTTTCAGATAACCTTGTGCATCGGTTTCGATCTCACGACCTTCAAATACCAACATAACTTTTTAACCAATCTATAATGATGGCAGCAATTTAGCAAAAATCACCTTTATCCCCAAGAAAGATCACTATAAATGCTGAATAAATGATCCAACAAGCAGTGAAATGAACAAATTGACGTCAATTGAACATATAAATACTTTACATTGGGAACAGTGATGTTTATAGTGCTCGGCATTGCGGAGGGGTGGCCGAGCGGCTGAAGGCAGCGGTCTTGAAAACCGCCGATGGGAAACCATCCGAGAGTTCGAATCTCTCCTCCTCCGCCACTTCTACTTCTCGTAACGTCTCCTAAAGTCCACTTTTTCAAATAAAATCAATAAATAACAATAAATCCAAGTCTCCTAATATCTCCTAACATCTCCTGAAAGCGACATGAAATTGTGTATAGTTTTGTGCATAGTTATTCCTATACACATCTTCCTATACACATGGGTGAAATGATGAAGCTAACAGACGTGGCAATTAAGAGAGCTAAGCCAGAAGCAAAGTCTTATACGCTATCCGTTAATCTCACTCTCTATAAAAGCAATTGTTCGAGGACCAATTTTAACTGGTTTAGGGAATTCCCCTTTATCAATTAGTTTATAAGTCCATGACTTGCTATAACCCGTTCTGCTTAAAACTTCATCTAGCCTAATGAATTTATTTGACATTGGGATTATCTCCTTTCTGATAACCATTCCCCAAAATCACCTTGGCCACTTTCGCCGGCGTTGCTTTTCTTTCCCATGTCGCATCAAAAATAATGCCGTTCAGTTCCGTAGTGAGAATATCATTCAAATTCTTTGGTCTTTCGCTGTAGGGAACCTGATCAGGCACTCCATTCATCACGTCGATAACCAGCGCGGTGATTGCGGCCCGTCAGCGTCTCGATCTGGGGGAGAGTTAAATAACCAAGCCCACAGCCTGATTTACAGTGACGGTGATTTTGCCTTCGGCGGTCAGCTGGATGACCAGTATCAGGACAGCGGAAAAGGGAAAGTTATCAATAACCACAGCGCCTATATGGAAGCGATGGGGGAGATGCGGCTGGCGGCTGACACCATCAATAACGTCAATGACCATTTTGAGACCGAAATTGAGCGCATTTCGCAGACACCCATGGAGGAATACCAGGTCTGGAGGCAACGTTATAGCAGAATCATACTAATATGTCATAATATCCAAATCCAAAATGACAAGGCATAAAGTGAAATGGGTGACAGTTTAGATTTTCGAAAAAGAGTACTGGCATACAAAGATAAGCATTCGTTGACTTTCGAACAAATGAGTGCCCATTTTGAGATCTCTATTCGTACCCTGTTCCGGTGGAGCCATAAAATAGAACCTTGCATGACGCGTGATAAGCCTCCCATAAAAATTCCTGATGAGGTACTCATTGCGGATGTCCAAAATTTTCCTGATGACTATCAATGGGAAAGAGCAAAGCGCCTGGGGGTCTCACAATCGGCGATTCATTACGCTTTGAAACGGCTTCGGCTCACGCTTAAAAAAAACCTTAAAACATCCTCGCGCTAATCCTCAGCTTCGTCAGGCGTTTGTCGAGCGCATCAGCGACTATGAACAGGAAGGCAAACCGATTGTGTATTTGGATGAAAGTGGTTTCGCGCAGTCAATGTCACGGATATACGGGTATTCAGAAAAGGGGCAGCGTTGTTTTGGTACACAGGATTGGCACGCGAAAGGCCGTATTAACGTCATTGGTGCCATTCTCGAAAATACGTTCATCACCTTAAGCTTATTGACTGGCAACATTAATGCCGATGTCTTTCATGCGTGGGTGACGCAGGATTTATTGCCAAAACTCCCACACGGTGCCGTGATAGTCATGGATAATGCGCGCTTTCATAAACGACTTGATACGATACAAGCGATAGCAGAGAGTCAACATCAATTAGAGTGGCTTCCCGCTTATAGTCCGAACTTGAATCCCATAGAACACAAATGGAGTGGGGCAAAAGCGATAAGAAGACAAAAAAGAGGTTCCGTTGATGAGTTGTTCACCGAGCACATCGAATGTGTCAGATCATGTTGATTCTGCTATATGTGGACACTTACTTATCCCTAATACCACGATAAGCAAGAATACTTCCATATTTGAATGTCTCACTATTAATGAAACAGTATTTAGGGTAATTGTTTTATAATACTCTTCATATGAGTGATAGTGATATCATATCCCAAATAGTTTCTTAATTTAAAAATATTCTAATTTGATTGTTTTAACGGAAATATTTTTACATCTGGAAACCATAAACTACTTCCAACAACTTATTAGAATATTTATTTTTATTACTACGTTAATAATGAGTCTTACATAAGGTTTTTTATTTGTCTGTTTAATTTTAATATTTACACATTGAAATCATAACTTTTGTCAAAAATAATATTGCAATTAATTAGGGTAATTATTTTATGTATGAGAGCATTCTTAATGAAAAGCTAATGAAGTTAAAGGAAAATGGACAATATCGTGAATTTGTAACATTAAATCGCATCTGCAGACAATATCCTTTGGCAAAAACAAATCATATGGAAAATGAAAATTCCGTTGTCGTTTGGTGTAGCAATGATTATGTGAATGCAAGTAATGTCATTATCATTTTTAACTAATGTTTTTATTATTTATTTAAATTGTTTTTTAAATAAATTAAATTAATATGATTTGATGTGGTGATTAATTATAATTATATTTTTAACTCGTTGTAAATAATAATACTTCACATATATCCAGGAGGGTGAGTTGAAAGAGAAAAACATTAACGTTAGCTTAAGCATTCCTACGAAGATAATAATAAAAAATGGTGCGATAGAGGATGTAACTAGCTATCTTGAACAATATGAATTAAAGAAGACATTAGTCATTATAACTGAGGGGATGCTAAGTAGATCACTAAAAGTAAAAAATTTTTTAAGTGAAAAAAATCATAGAATAAAGATAATACCTTATATTTTAAATAGTAATTTTAAAGCTTCTGTTAGCGAGCTTAAAAAAGTGAAAGAAATCATTTATAATAATGAGTTAGATTCAATAATTTCTATTGGAGGTGGGAATGTTATAGATTTTGGTAAAGTGGCCGCCATCTGTATTGATAAAACTATTAGTCTAGATTCCATTGTTGGAAAAACAATAGAAAAGGTTGAAAAAAAATTATTTCATATATCAATACCTACAACTTTTGGAACAGGATCTGAGGTAACTAAAGGTGCTATTATTTATGATGATTTTAATGGATTAAAAGATGGTGTTAGGGGAGCATCAATATTTCCTGATTTAGCAATTATAGATCCTAACATTGGTAAAACATTGCCTGATAATATATTAAGGGAAACAATATTTGATAGCTTTTCACATGCTTTCGAATCTATTCAATCAGTAAATAACAATCGATTTATTGATTTAATTAGTTATGAGTCTTTGTTTACACTTGATTTAACGTTAGATAAGTATAGTATGGGAATATTTGATGATGACTTTTACAATAATATTGCTTATATTGCTCTTTTAGGTGGTATTTGTGTTTATCATAACAGTACTTGCTTACCACATAGATTTGAACAAGCACTATCTCCTATATATTCTTTGTCACATGGAGCAGGCTTATCAGCGCTTTATCCCGCATGGATAAAACAATTAGAAAGTCATAACGCGTTTACAGCATTACCTGAATATGTTATTAAAGGAAAAAGTCTCTATGAATATGTAATGGACATTATTGAGAAATTAAATTTAACTCATACACCAAACCAATTGAAATCATTAAATATATCATCAGATTTTATTTCAAATAAAATAACAGGGAAAATTGAGAACGATCCTCTTATCAAAAAAGAAGGAAATCATATTATTCAATTTTTATCACGTAAGTATTTAGGGGAATAAAAAATGTATTATTCATTAGTTTGCACTGGTATAGGAAAACAACAATATAAGCTAGAGAAAATAAAAAAATTAAAAGAATCTTTTGTTCTTGTTGAAGTGATAAAAGCTACTATTTGTGGCTCTGACTATATGGTTTTACATGGAATTCACCCATATAAAAAATATCCTGCAATACTTGGCCATGAATTTATCGGAAAAATTATTGATGCAAATGATACTGAGTTTAATATTAATGATATGGTGACTTCTCTTTCTTATGGTTATTGTGGGAAATGTGATCAATGTAAAAAAGAATATTTTAATCATTGTGTAAAAAAAATAACTTATAATACTTTTGGTAGCAGTGGTGCTTTTACAAAGCACATGATAGTACATAGAAATTCATTACTTACTCTACCTAAAGCACAAGATAATCAGTTATTCGTTATTTCTGAACCTTTAAGTATTGTAGTACATGCATTTAATAAAATAAAAATAAATAAATCAAGTCGATTGCTTATCATTGGTGCAGGTGCAATGGGTTTATTAAGTGCTATATATTACAGTGAATATACAGACGGTAGTAATTTGATTATCGTCGAACATGATAAATCAAGGAGAAAATTCGCACAAGATATGGGATTTGAGGTTATCTCAGATATAAATACAGTCCCATCTGATTACTTTAATATTTTAATAGTTGCCGGAGGAAATAAGTTCGATATAAACAAGGCAATGAAAATAATTACAAATAATAGTCTGTTAGTTTTGATTTCTTATTTCGATGCCAATAATGAGATTGATATGAATACAATAGTAAAAAAAGAAATCACTATTAAAGGATCATTTCTAAGTAGTAAAATAGATTTATTGGATTCTATAAATATACTATATAAATCGTTAAACAATAACTCATTGTTTAACAAAATAATAACAAATGAGATTAAATTTTCTGAACTTGAAGAATATATGGGTAAACACATTTCAAACGGAAAAGTACTTATTGATTCACTCGGGGTATTATAAAATGAAAATGAACGCTTTTGTTATAGGTGCAACTGGATTAACAGGATGTGAAGTCATTCGTTTGCTTTCTGCTCATCCAATGATTGGGGGTATATATCCAATTTCTCGTGAATCTGGTACTAGTTTGGAGGAGCTGCATTCTAACTTAACTGGTATTAGAAAGTATACGTACACATTAGAAGAAGTTAAAAATGTTGAACCAGATGTGGTTTTTATATGCTTGCCATCAGGACAATCTTTTGATGTGGCAAAAAAATTTATTAATACTAAAACTATTATTATAGATCTAGGAGCAGATTTTCGCTTTGATAATCCAGAACTATTTGAAAAAACGTACAAAAAAGCACACAGGGCTAAAGAAATACAACATAAATTTACATATGGATATATTGAAGAATTTAAGGATGAAATAAAAAACTCTAAATATATTTCCAACCCAGGGTGTTATGTCAATGCAGCACTATGCCCTTTAGTTCCTTTAATTAAAGCTGATATTGTAAATACTGATTATATTTTTATTAGTGCCATAAATGGAACTTCTGGCGCTGGTATTAATAATCAAAAAGAATTAATTCATCATAATCAATTTGCTAATATGTTAGCTTACTCTCTAAATGGGCACAGGCATACTGAAGAAATAGAGAATGTTTTATTCAAAACAACTATGAAAAAAGCAAATGTTTCTCTTGTAACTTCTCATGGTAATTTCGTTAGAGGAATATTTATGATTCAATGCATGAAATTGAATTCTCATATAACTTATCAACGAAATGACATCCTTGAATACCTAAGTGATTATTATAAAAATAATAATTTCATTTCAATAATAGGTTTAAATAAAACCTCTGAAGGAATAGGAAAAAATTATGGAATTTATCCGCAACTATCTAAAGTAATTGGTTCTAACTCTTGCCATATATCTATTGATATAGTTCCAGAAACTCGTGAGTTAAGAGTTGTTAGTATAATAGACAATTCAATAAAGGGAGCAGCAGGTACAGCTATCCAGAATATGAATGCCATTATAAATATTGATGAAGAAACAGGACTAACAAAATATGGCATTTAAAATACTTGTAATAGATCCTATTCATATCAAATTAAAAAATTATTTAATAAAAAACTTTAACGTTACTATAAAACAACAGATTTCTCAACAGGAATTAATGGAGTGTATTGTTTATTATGAAATTTTAATTTTGCGCAGTGGTGCAAAAGTTGATAATGCATTGTTAGATAGAGCAGTTAATTTAAAAATTATAATTCGTGCGGGGACTGGAACGGATAATATCAATATCTCTGCAGTGAAGGAAAAAAATATTATATTTTATAATACTCCTAATACTAATTCTCGTGCGGTTGCTGAAATGAGCTTTGGGTTCATACATTGTTTATATAGGCATATAAAAAGAGCTAAATGCCTTTTCAAAATGGTAGGAGTATCAAAGAAACTCAGTCCAATTTTTGCGAATTTTGATTTTCCACAAACAAAAAAGCAAAAAGAAGGACTGAGTTATGCCTATCCTACCACCAATCTCCCGTAATGAACGGCGCCTGATGAAAAAAACGGCACAAAAAACACGTAATAAACAGTACAGCATTCGCATTCTGGCCATTCTTATGGCTTATCAGGGAAAATCGGTCTGCCAAATCGCTGAAGCGCTTTGCGCCGCAGAATCTTCCGTATGGCGCTGGATAAAACGTTTCAAAACTGACGGCTGGATAGGGTTACAAAGTCAGCCTGCGGGACGTCCTCGCCGATGGAACTTAACCTGCCTCCTTCCTTTAATCACCTATTTGTTGACGCTTTCTCCCCAGCAGTTCAAATATATCCGCTCTCGTTGGAGTCTTGAACTTTTTGTCATACAAATCAAAAAAATAGCTAATGTGAAAATTTCAATCAGTACACTTTACCGGTTCTTTTGTCAAAATAAGATCGTTTGGCGGCGGGCTGCCCCGACATTAAACCTGCCTGATCCGGAGTATGAAGAGAAAATGGTGCGTATTAATCAGGCATTATTGCAGGCTTCAAGCGAAAATCCGGTGTTTTATGAAGATGAAGTGGATATCCACTTTAACCCCAAGATGGGTTCAGACTGGTGTTTCAGGGGCCAGCAAAAACGGATTATTACTCCGGGCCAAAATCAAAAATATTACTTTGCGGGTTGTTATCATGTCCAAACCCGAGAAATCGTTTATACCGGTTACGGAAGAAAAAACTCTCAATTATTTATCAATATGTTAGAAAAGTTAAAAGCCCATTATCGTCACGCAAAAACACTGACAATTATTTTAGACAACTACAGAATCCATACCAGTCGGCTAGTTGAAGATTGGTTGTCACAAAATCCAACGGTAACGCTGTTATTTCTTCCGGTATATTCGCCTTGGTTGAATAAAATAGAACGGTTATGGCATTCATTGCATGAAACGGTCACACGAAATCATTGTTGCCAGTACATGTGGCAATTGATCAAAAAAATTAAGATCTTTTTGAATACAGCCTCAGCAAGTAGCTGGAAAGGAATAGGAAATATGGAAGTCTCATAATTATGAAAAGGTATTTAGTATAGAAATAGAATCTAATATTTGGAATAAAAAAAATTTTCAAGGGATAGAGTTGCATGAGAAAACAATAGGATTAGTAGGATTTGGGAGCATAGGAAAAGAAATTGCACGAATAGCAAAAGGATATAATATGAGTATATATTGTATTGTATCTAATTACTCACAAAAAAGAGCATCAGAGTTACTTGAAGAAAATGTAACTCTTTTGAAAGAATTATATGATCTTATCACTTTAAGTGATATTTTGGTTATTTGTTGCCCTTACAATGATTCAACCAAAAATTTAATAAATTTAGATAATATGAAAAACATGCATTCTAATTCAATTTTAATAAACATTGCAAGAGGGGGAATTGTCGTCGAAGAAGATTTATATCAACTACTTTTAGATGCAAAAATTTATGGAGCTGCTAGCGATGTATTTAGACAAGAAAGGAAATTTTCTCCATTATTTTCACTCAACAATTTCATAGGAACACCACATATTGGTGCAATGACAAATGAATCCCAGGAAAAAATAGCTAATTTAATCATAGAGCTTCTGGAAAAAGAAAGCAATTAAAATTACTCTTATTGAATAATATAAAAATAGGTGTTATTAAATGAATATCAAAGAAAAATTGAAAAAAAATATAAACACTCAGTTTATGGAGGCACATAATGGTTTAAGTGCAAAAATTGTTGAACAAATTGGTTTCAAAGCTATTTGGGCCTCGGGACTTTCAATTAGTGCATCAATGGGATTATCAGATCGTAATGAAGCATCATGGTCTCAGGTTATTAATGTTATTGAACAAATGTCTGATAATGTTGATATACCTATTCTAGTTGATGGGGATTCTGGTTTTGGAAATTATATTAATGTCATTAGATTTGTAAAACAGCTGAAGAAAATTTCTATTAATGCTTTATGCATTGAAGATAAACTTTTTCCAAAAATAAATTCTTTTATAGGAGAAAATCAAAATCTCGCTCCGATTGATGAGTTTTGTAATAAAATCAGAGCAGCCAAAGATACAGGAGGAGATGATTTTACTCTGGTTGCACGTGTTGAAGCTTTAATATCAGGAAAATCAATGAAAGAAGCTCTTGAACGTGCTGAAGCGTATAAAGAAGCTGGTGCTGATGCAATTCTCATTCATTCTAAAAAACATGATGCTCACGAGGTGTTTGAATTCTCTAAAAATTGGGGAAATAAACTTCCATTATTTGCAGTCCCAACAAAATATTTTAAAACATCTTATCCTGAATTCATTGAAAATGGTATAAATAATTTAATTTGGGCTAATCATCTGATACGTAGTTCCATTAAAAGCATGAAAGAAACAGCTAGAATTATTCATTCCGAAAAATCACTTATTAATATAGAAAATAAAATATCAACATTAGATGAGCTTTTTGATTTAACCAATGAAAAAAATATAGTTAAATTAGAAGAAATGTATGATCCGAAAAAATAGTAATTTGAGTATGATATTAAAATTGAAACTTTTACAAAATAAAAGAAATTAATAAAGGTGAATGCTATGATTAACATTGCAATAATTGGTGGTGGTCCTAATGGAATGTATACACTTAACGGATTATTAGATATAGCAAATAGCTTTCCAGATGAAAAAATTGCTATTACTATTTTTGATAAATATGGTAATTTTGGTTCAGGGTGGGCACATTCTCCACACCAACCGAAAACTAGTATGCTAAATCGTATAGTAGGTCAAATATCTTATTCTCCTGATTGTTCCAATCCACAATATAGTGATTATTCAAACTCAACAAGCATTACTTTTAGTCAGTGGTGTAGAAAAAAATATAAATTAACTAATAATGAGAGATACAATAAGAAAAACGATGAATTTCCTACTCGGGAATTGTATGGGGAATCTTTGTTTGAGATATTTAATGAGTTAGTTAGAGAGTTTTCAAATATTGGCGTGAAAGTTGATGTGGTAACAGAAGAAATTGTCAAAATAACAAAAAATATTATCGGTGGATACTTTGTTGAAACACAAAATGCACTTGAGAAAAATATATTTGATATTGTTATTCTGGCTACTGGACATCAAGAATCAAAGAATAATTTCTTTTTAGCTAAAGAACTAAATGAGCGTATAGAGTATTATACCAATCATCATTGAAGATGCTTGATTTCTTATCCGAATCAGATCATGCTTGCAACCATGAAAATTCATCTGACACCAGACCAAAAACACGCCCTCGAACTGATGCATGATACAACGCGTGATGGACGCGTTCGCGACCGCATCAAAGCGGTTCTTTTGGCTTCCGAGGGCTGGACTGCTCAGATGATTGCTCAGGCCTTACGTATTCATGAAAGCACTGTCAGTCGTCATCTGAAAGATTATTTCAGTCAGGAAAAACTCGCCCCTGAAAATGGCGGTTCTGAAAGCCATCTGTCTGCCCGGCAAACCGCTGAACTGGTGGATTATTTGACGGTGAATCTGATGCATACTACCGCACACATTGTGGCCTATGTCCAGGCACGCTGGCAGGTTTCGTTTACCGTGGCCGGGATGACCAAATGGCTTCACCGTCAAGGGTTCAGTTACAAGAAGCCGAAAGGGGTTCCTCATAAATTTGATGCGGATAAACAGCAACAATTTATTGAGGCCTACCACGCCCTGAAAGACGAATTCGGTCAGAATGAGCCGATTCTGTTTATTGATGCTGTGCATCCCTCACAGTCTACAAAATTAAGCTATGGCTGGATAAAATCAGGGGTAAAGCACGTCAAAATGATTGAAACTACAGGCAGCCGTACCCGACTCAACATCATGGGCGCCCTTAATTTACAGTGTATTGAAGAGACTATTATTCGTGAATATCCGAGCATTAACGCGGAAAATGTGGCGTATTTTTTCGGTGCCATTCGAGAAACCTATCCGCTTTCGCAGAAAATTCATCTCATCTTGGATGGGGCGGGTTATCACCGTACCGATTTGGTGAAAGATATCGCCGAGATCCTCAACATTGAGTTGCATTACTTGCCACCTTACAGTCCTAATCTCAATCCCATAGAGCGATTATGGAAATATATGAACGAGCAGGTGCGTAACAATGTCTACTTCGCCACACCGAAAGTGTTTCGCGAGGCAATTCACTCCTTTTTTCGTGTCACACTCCGGGAAAAAGCGGGTGAACTCGCTTGTCGATTGAATGATAATTTCCAGATTTTGAAACCGGCATCTTCAAGTTAGATTGGTATATAACTTTGCCTACCCACTTTTTGATGTTCCTGATTGGAGGAATAAGCGTATTGGTATTATTGGCATGGGATTAACAGCTATTGATATCATGCTTTATTACACTGAGAATAAAGGCGGATATTTTCAAAGGAATGGCAAAAAACTTGTCTATCATCCATCAGGAAATGAACCTGTAAAATTATTTGCATTAAGTAGATCAGGATACTTTACTTATAGCCGTCCACATAACTTTAAAGAAAAAAATATACATAAATATGAGCATAATGGATATTTTTTCACTAGAGAGTTTATCGATAAAATTCGTGATAATTTAGGCTATCCAGCTCATAGAGATAACTCATCAATTAATTATTCAAAACAGTTGGATTTTGATTGTCATATTTTTCCTGTGTTGATACTTGAATTGCAACTTTGTTACTATAGAATTTTATTTGGTAATGAAATATTGAACATTATGCTTGATAAGACTAATGTTCTAGTAGATAATTTCAGTCTTGATAATCCATATAAGGGTGCATGTGATGATGTATTCAGAGATTTGAGACAGATTGTTGTGTATGCTGTCGATTTTGGGGGGATTACACCTACTTCTTATCATCACATGCTAAAGGATTTTTATTCAATTCATAATCGTGCTGCAAATGGCAATTGTATTGAATTAATGGAAAAAATAGAAGCATTAATCGAGGCTGGGATGATTGATGTTACATACGCTAAATCTAACATCCAAATCGATGATAATACAGTTTATCTTCATAGCCTAAGTGATCCGGGTAACATTACTACACTTGAAACTATGATAGATGCTAAACTTCATAACTTCGATATCAAAAAATCGAAAAATCCTCTTTTTACATGTCTCATTGATGAAGGAATTGCTTCTTATTGGATACATAAAGACTCTTATGGAGTATTAAATCCTATTTCAGGTTTTAACATATCGAGAAATTTTCAATTAATTAATGACAAAGGTATAAAAGAAGCTGTTTTTTGTATAGGACAACCTTCAGAAGGAGTTATGTTTTTCCAAAATGGCTCTATTCGTCCTAATGTTAATCATCATGTAGCAAATGATGTGCTTAATTGCATTAATGCTATTAAAGAGGAAATTATCAACATTAAAAAAAATGAATTATGTTGATAACAGAATTTTAGCTTCATCTATTACAATAATGGAGTTAATTCTTAAAAACCAAGTGGATTAAATTAATTAATGTTAATTCAACAGGGATAGTGATATAAAAGATTTATCCCATAGATTATATCATCCTAAATAATAATTAACCTGAATTCTGGAGGAACAGGCCATGGACAAGTTAGTTGAAATTTTCTGCGATGTCGACGACTTTTGTCGTCTTTTCATCCCCCAGTGGGCGCAGTTTTGTCTCGATAACGGATACCGCCTGCGCCGCAGACAAGGCCGCATGTATCCCAGTGAAATCATGACAATTTTAATCCTCTTTCAGCGGTCGCATTACCGTGATTTTAAAAACTTTTATTTGGAGCATATCTGGCAATACCATCACCGCGACTTCCCCTCCTTGCTCAGTTATACCCGTTTTATCAGCGTTGCCCCGTCCGTTTTGGTCCCCTTATCCAGTTATCTGACTCAATTAAAAGGAAAACCGACAGGCATTGCTTTTATCGACTCCACGAGTTTGCGCGTTTGTCATAACATCCGTATTCCTCGTCATAAGGTCTTTCAGGGCATAGCGCAACGCGGAAAAACCTCAATGGGATGGTTCTATGGGTTCAAATTACACCTGATTATTAACCATCTGGGCGAAATTTTAGCGCTTAAAGTGACCCCGGGTAATGTGGATGATAGGGAGCCTGTACGCGAATTATCAAAAGATCTCACGGGTTCTCTTTACGGCGACAAAGGATATCTGAGTCAGGAATTGGCGGATGATTTAGCTAAAACGGATATCACCTTTATCACGAAAAAGCGCCGCAACATGAAAGCGCTTGCACTGGCTGAGTGGGATAAGGTTATGCTTAAAAAGCGTTTTAGTTAACCATTTTAACGGGATTGATTGGGGTTAAAATTATATATTAGATGGAGGTTTTGCATGAGTTACATGTATCCTTTTAAGAATTATCATCTGGATTTACCCAAAATTATTTCAGCAAAAGGCATTTGGTTATTTGATGAGTCTGGAAAAAGTTATATTGATTCTTCATCAGGACCTATGACTGTAAATTTGGGGCATTGTCATCCGTTAATTATAGAAAAAACTAAGAATCAATTGGAAAGATTGCATTTTATATATCGTTCTCATTTTCGTAGCAATGAATCTGAAGTTCTATCAAAAAAATTGATAGAGTTATCCAATGATAATAAGAGTCATGTGTTTTTTCTTAATAGTGGTTCTGAAGCATCTGAAGCAGCTTATCGTATTGCATTAGATTTTTTTCGTTATCAGGGAAAAGAAAAAAAAATAGTAGCTTTAGGAAGAGAAATTACTAATCATGGAAATACTATTACTTCCCTAAGTTATGGTGATCTACGTGCTCGAAGAAAAAGTTTAGATAATATCTTAGATTGTAACATCAGCAGAATAAAACTTACTCCATGTTATTGTTTTCAATGCCCTTTAGATAAATCACCAGAAACATGTAAATTAGATTGTGTATCAGAATCATTCAATATTATAGATAAGTTTGGAGCAGAAAAAATAGCATGTGTCTTCGTTGAACCTATCACTGGTTCTTCTGGTGGTGCTTTAGTTCCTCATAAAGACTATATGAAAAAACTAAAAGAGGGGTTAATTCAACGTGATATCTTACTTATTGCGGATGAAATAGTTACTGGTCTTGGGCGAACAGGAGCCTGGTTTAATATGAAAAGCTGGGGTGTAGACTCAGACATTACGATTATAGGTAAAGGTCTTGGAGCTGGCTTTACTCCTATATCTGGTGTGTTAATTTCTAAAGAAGTAAGCTCAGTTCTTGCTAAACAACCTATACCACATTTTGTAGGCCATACTTATTCTGGTAACCCACTTTCTACAGGCATAGCCCTCTCTGTTTTAGATGTGCTCGAATGAAGTTGGTATTGATAATATTAAAGTAAAAGGTGAGTATTTAGGAAATCTTTTATTTGATGTATTAAAAAAATTCTCTTTTGTTGTTGATATTAGAGGTAAGGGATTAATGTGGGCAATTGAAACAACATTCAATCAAGACTATTCTATTAATTTTATTAAATCGGGTCATAAGTATGGAATAAATATTTATAGTTGTATTTCTTCTGGAAAGAATGGAGATGCATTGACATTATTATTGACACCACCATTAACTATTACTAAACCAGAATTAGAAGAATTAGTTACTAGAGTGAAAATGGTTTTTGAGGATTACATATGAAAAAAAAATCCATTTTATATAGTGCTGGAATCAACATTGAAGAAGGGGTGCTTTTGCACCCTAGACTTGACGAGGAAATATATTCACTATCGGAGCTAATTCATAGTAATAGCAATGCATCTATATCAATAATTAATCATCAAGGTGATTTTTATAAAGGAACATCCAGAGAAATTACTTATATTGCAGAGTTATTATCACAAAAACTAAAATGTAATGTTAATTATATAAGTGATTGTATAGGTGAAAATGCAGTGCGTTATTCTAAGAATATGAAAATGGGAGAGATAGCACTTTTTGGTAATACTAGGTTATATAAAGAAGAGCAAGAGAATGATTTTAATTTCGCTAAGGAGCTTTCAAAGTTAGGTGATGAATTGATTATTGGTGGTTTTTGTAAATTACATAGGGAGAATTCTTCTAATTCATCTATTAAAAAATTTATTCCTTGGGAATATTCAAGTGGCGTGCGGAAAGAAATTAATAAATTAAATTTTTTATATAATAAAATTTTTTCTAAAAAAAGAACTATTTTAATATTAGGAGGTAATAAAATAGAAAAAGTTAATTTTCTCCTTTCACACCCTAAGTTATCCCATGTAAGTAAAATTGTGATTGGCGGTATAGTTCTTAATAGTGTTCTTAAATCTATAGGTGTTGAAATTGGTATTTTAAAATACTTTGAAATTAAGATACCAGATGAATTGCTAAATAAAATTTATATTCCAGACACTTTTATTGCTGAGAGGACTAATAAATCACATGTTATTCGAAAATTATATAATATCAATTCTGATGAGAAAATTATAGATTTTATTTT
The DNA here is from genome assembly GCF_037996745.1 of Xenorhabdus siamensis. Taxonomy (NCBI): domain Bacteria; kingdom Pseudomonadati; phylum Pseudomonadota; class Gammaproteobacteria; order Enterobacterales; family Morganellaceae; genus Xenorhabdus; species Xenorhabdus siamensis. Next base: position 102,445 of record NZ_JBBMXE010000017.1, on the reverse strand, counting down.
TGATAAAAAATATTTTAGCGATGTTTTTTTTTCACCAGAAAAATATGCTTTTTTAGCAGCAGGGCCTTTATCTATACCTAATAGTAAAAACTCCCATATTTGTTATCACACTCTCAGTAAAAATAGTATTGATGGTTTATTTATGGGGGGGGATACACTGATTGAAGTTTCAACTTTTTCCAATGTTTCCTCTGGAGGAGGAGCTTCGTTACAGTTTTTTTCTACAGGTTATGATCAGATGAATTTTTAAACATTTACTATAATTATTATGTAGGTTAAATTTTGGATGCTACCTAGCAGTAATAAAATAAGGTAATAGAAATAAAAATAAAAAGATAAATAGAGCAGTAAATTGAATATTTATCTTTATAGATTTAAGTTACCATCTCCGATGAAAAGTATTAAGAGAGACTTATTATGATCGAAGATCCTTTAGAAAAATTTAAAATCTGGTGGAATGAGATAAAAAAAACCAATATTAAACATGTAGGTGCAGTTTGTGTTTCAACTATTAATACCAATGGATTCCCATCTGGCCGTTTTGTTGATTTGAAAGAGGTAAATAAAGATGGTTTTATTTTCTGTACTAACTTAGGCTCGCCAAAAGGTATCGATATTGCACACAACGAAAAAGTAGGGTTAACTTTTTGGTGGGAAAATTTAGGCTATCAAGTTCGAGTTTTAGGTTATGCTAAAAGAATCCCATCACTTGCTGCTGATAAATATTGGGATACACGAACACAAGATGCCAAAATAATATCCCTTAGTTGCCAACAAAGTCAACCTATAGCTTCAATACAAGAGTTACACAAGCAGTTTGAAATAAAATTCCATGGCATTGGTAATAGAAGAATTTCACGACCTGACAATTGGGGAGGATATATTGTGAAACCGATATCTATAGAGTTTTTCTCCTTTAAAGACAATAGATTACATCTTCGTGAGTTATATTTATATGAAGATATGAGCTGGAAGAAAACATTATTACAGCCTTGAATTTTATTCTATACTCTATAGTTGAAATCATAACATTTTGCTTTCAAAATGTTATGATTGCCTTAATTAATATGTTAAAGTATTTTTACTTTATAGTTGAATAATAAAACATATCAAAGTTAGCGGATTATTCTGTTTATTCCAAAAAATAAAAATTTTAACCTACATATGGGTTATGGAGATTTTAAATTGAACATTTTAGGATTTATTATTACTATTTTGCCTATTGTGTTATCTCCTGGTGTTAGTTTTACCTTAGCTATGGCCAATGTAGTTAGTCAAGGAATGAAAGGATTAATCGTTGTTGTTTTAGGTACTGCTTTAGGTGTTTATACACACGCTTTCCTTGCTGGTTTAGGCATAAGTAGTATCTTTGCCAAATACCCCCATATAATGAGTATGATAAATGTAATTGGAACAGTTTACCTTATGTACGTTGCTATCTTGCTAATAAGAAATGGAATGTCGATAACTGCTAACCATCTTTATGGAATAACTAAAAAAACTACAATAAAAGAAGCCTACATTGCCAACCTATTTAATATAAAAGCCATTATGTTTTACCTAACAGTTATACCTCGTTTTTCTGATGCAGCCATGCCACATATCAGTCATTTTATGATCTTGGCATCAATCCATGTTTTAATTATGGTAATATGGTTGACTGCTATGACCTCTTTAGTTGCTTTGGCATCTAGTAAAATTAATCTGCTGATTTTGAGTAAAACAATAAATATTGTTGGTGGATGTTGCTTATTTTATTTTTCTTTACATAACTACTCAAACTAATCTCCGATCATTGTAGATATGCTCGCGCCCTAGGGCAACACTGACGCGCTGCGCTTGTCTTCTCCGATTTACTGGGCTAATACATTAACCCGGCAAATCGGAGAGCCGTAAATGTAGTGGTCAAGAAATTCCGGACACATTTCTGGCCTCTTCCTACTGCCTTTCGTATTCAGCAGGAGAAATTCCCCCATTAAAGCTATGAGGACGGATGTGGTTGTAATACCCGCCCAAATATTGAGTGATATCCCGTATTGCATCATGGATATCCAGATAGCCTTCCGGTGGGACCCATTCACTCTTCAGACTGCGAAAGACCCTTTCCATTGGGGCGTTATCTAAACAATGGCCGCGTCGGCTCATGCTCTGGATAATTTTGTTTCGCCACAATAAACGACGGAACTTATTGCTGCTGTATTGGCTTCCTTGATCTGAATGGAATATCAGGCGCCCCTTAATATGACGGGTTTCAAGTGTTGTGCTTTAATAAATTCGGACATTTTGGTAAAGGAATAGAATGACTTTAATTAAGAAGTCTTTATGAAACGAAAATCGCCCCAAAAATTTACTGATAACTTTAAAAGAGAAGCTGTCAATCTGGTTGTTGAACAGGGTTATACCGTCCCACTGGCGGCTGAAACTTTGGGTATCTCAACAAAACTCCTGTATACATGGCGAAAGCAGGCTGTGGAGCAAGCCAAACCCGGAGCGTTAACCACTGAGGAGCGACAGGAGTTATTGCAGCTTCGTAAAGAAAACAAACAGCTAAAAATGGAGAAAGAGATCTTAAAAAAGCGAGCGCATTCTTTGCGAGAGAACTGCTGTAAGGTGTTGGTTCATCAAAGAACATGCAGAGCAATTTCCCATTTGCCAGTTATGTCGCGTGATGAAAGTCAGTCATTCCACGTTTTATGCCTGGCAGGCAAAACCCGTTCGGCTGCTTTCCGATGAGCAACGTGCATTGCACCAAAAAGCCACCACGCTGTTTAAAGAAAGCCGGGAAAGCTTAGGCTATCGGGTGTTGGCGAAAAAATTACGCAAAGAAGGCTTTACTATCAGTGATTATCGGACCCGAAAGCTGATGAAACAGCTCGGCTTATCCGTCAGGCAGCGTAAAAGCTACCGGGCTCCACGCAAAGGGAAAGCTGTATCAACGGCCTGTAACCTGCTTAACCGGAACTTTAATCCGTTGGCCCCGAATGAAGTCTGGGCAGGCGATATGACCTATCTCAAAACGCCTGAAGGCTGGTTATACCTGGCCATCGTGATGGATTTATACTCGCGGCGGATCGTGGGATGGCAGATGTCAACGGAGATAGAGACGACCCTGCTCAGCCAGGCCTTAACGAAAGCGTATCACTTACGCCCGCCGTCAAAAGGCTGTGTTTTTCACAGTGATAGAGGCAGCCAATACAAGCCAGCCATATCGGAATCTGCTCGACAGTTATGATATGAGAGCGAGTCAGGGGGATGTGGGGGCCTGTTGGGATAATGCAGTCGTTGAACGTTTCTTTGGCAGTTTAAAACATGACTGGCTCTTCAAAATTCATCATGAAAATCAGGCGGAGATGAAAAAAGATGTGCGGGATTATCTGCATTATTACAATTTAACGCGATTACACACGGCTAATAATGATTTAACTCCTGTGGAATATGAAATGGCCTTCGTAAAAATGTCCGATTTTTCTTGAGCAGAACAGTTGGATTATGCGCTTCTTTCACATAAGCATCAGACCTTATCTTCATTTAACTTTTGCATAGTGAGCTTGATTTACGTCATGAACTCACTTCACGTTATACGTGCAGGATATTCCCATATTCCTAATTCAACGCCTTAGCCACCTCTGCTTGTGAAATATTCAGCAGGCAATTTTCCTACATAAAACAATTAACTTATTACTACCATTTGACGCTTAATCTTGCTGCGTTTTGTTATACCTGTTGGCATTTCAACGTCCGCACGACTTTTGCTAACTGTTTGCGGAACTCAAGGCGTCACTTTTTGCGAGTTTACCGCTGAAAGTGACGCCGCAGCAAAAGAATAACGCAACTCTGACAGGCTCAAGCTTGCTTAACCACCCAGTGAATCTGACACTGCTTTTTACAGATTGAAAAAGGAGAGATTGACGATATCGAGGCTGGCTTTATGCTGGTGGGGATGACCTGTTAATACAGGCGGCAGTACTGAGTACTCAACCGATGCCCCGCAATACCTCAACTTGCGTTCACTCTGGCGCACAGATATTCGTCAAGGGCAAGGCAGGCATTTTCTGTTTTGTCCAAAATGTCGCGCGCCAGAGATTGCATGTTGTCAGGTATAAGTAAGGAAATTGATGAATTGGCTGATTGAAGAATTAAGCATTCGGATCGCTGCCTGTTATGTTGCGTGGGTTTATAGCTGTTAAACTTAGTCGTCCAGTTATTGATTCAGATAAAGCAATCAGTTAAAGTTCTCCCGCCATTGGCACAATCCAATGGTAAGGTTTAGCAGCCTTAAAGAGTAACCCCGCTGGTAGGAATTTCTACCAGTGGTGCTTGTTATCATCCTTTCAATGGTGATTCAGGCAGGGGAGGCTTCGGCCTCGCCGGATGGTTACTCCCGGTCTGCTAACCCTGCTTTGAATCACCACCATCAATGATCAATTAATGGAAGGGGTAGCAGGAATGAATAACAATGTTAAAAATGATTGGCATCAGGCCGATATTATTGCCGCATTACGTAAACGCGGTACAACTTTAGCGGCTGTTTCTCGTGAGTCGGGACTTAGTTCATCTACACTAGCAAACGCATTCAGTAGGCCTTGGCCTAAAGGCGAATGGATCATTGCTGATTATCTTGGCATCCATCCCTCAGAAATCTGGCCAAGTCGTTATTTCGATTCTCATACTGGAGAATTATTAGAAAGGAAAGCCCGCTCTAAGCCATAGGAATAACCCGTTTTAATTTGTGATCTAGTTCGTAAAAATGATAAATGTTTATATGAAGCCTTGAGCATGAAATGGCAGCCAAATGTGACCATTTTCAAATCTCATGGCTTTTTTGCTTTAACGTGATGATTAAAAAGTTATAAATCTAATTTCTACGCACAATCGACCAGATTTAACGTAGCAAAATAATGTGGGGGTACAACTGGGGGTATGTGACTTTTTTGATAAAATTAATTTATTAAATATTAATATGTTAACATGCCAGTGTTGCGCTCTCCTCCACTTCTGTCAGCATCTCTTAAAGTCTACTTTCCCCAGTAAAATCAACGAAAACTCCCAAATAAAGCTCTACTAACGTCTACAGGCATCTATTGCAATGTATCCCAGTCAGGGGATATATATAGGGGTAACTTTCTGTACCCTCTAAAAAAATACCCCCATTACTGTGAGGGGGCAAGGATGCTGGAAATATGAAACTAACAGCCCGACAAGTTAAGCATCTTGATACGGCAATTATTACAGAAGGTTATGCCACAGCACTTACGATTAACCAGCTTTATAAAGGTTGTGTTCTGGCGGCATTGTTTATGGTGCTGTCGAACCGTTATGACTGGCAGTTGTTTCTGGAAATCACCGACGCCGGGTAATTTTCAACTTTTCCGAAGTTGTACCGGAAAATGAACGTGATCCGCTCCTGCGGGATAAAATCGCGGCAGAATTGCCTGTGATTATCCGGCATTTGTTGCATCGGTTTGCTGATCCACAATCAGCGAGGCGTTTACTGGCAGAGCAACAGAAATCTGCGGAGGCGCTGGATATCAAACGCGGTACAGATCTACTGGTCGATTTTTGTGGTTATCTTATTGCTTCCCATGAAGCAGACGGTTTGTTAATCGGCAATGCGGAAATTAGCCGTTCAATCCCCGTAAGTACCTCTATCACGCCTACCTTGCTTATATGAAAGGCAATAACCTGAACAAACCTGTTTCTGTAACTCGTTTTGGCATGGATATGCCGGGCGCACTGGCAGAGTACAGCCAGCAATATTTACGCAAGAAAAGCAAACAAGGCATTCGTAGCAATCTGAGCCTGAATCTTGATACCGCTATCGAATGGATGCCAAAACTGACAAGGAGTAGCCAGCCAGAAGAATAATTTTTTTCTGATTGGAGGTGAACGGTTGGGTGAAGAGTTTAATTTCAACTCATCACCCTTTAACAATATGAATTTAAATAAAATTATTCGAAGGTGAACAGGATGAATAGTTTTACCCATAATTCTTTAATAGGGAGGGGGTAGGTAAAAATGTTTTCTCTGGCAGGTGATCTTTTAGATCTCCGGGTTACTGGAGTAATTTATTAGCCCGGTAACTCGGAGAAGACAAGCGCAGCGCGTCAGTTTCTCGCTTTAAGCAAACCAAAATTAGTCTGCCACATCAAGTTGCTATGAGCAAAATATAAGGCCGGGTTGTTTCAGGTTGGTGGTAGTTCAAAAACTCCCCTGAGATGTTTACTAAACTTGTAGCGATTCAAAATGATTAGAGCGTCTTTACTCGTTATAATACCGGCCTGATTATAGGCCTAATGGCTATTTAAAACGTATTAATAGTGGAGTTTCACAATGACAAGTACCCAACAACGCGCCGAACTACAGCGTCAAATCTGGCAAATTGCCAACGATGTGAGAGGTTCAGTTGATGGCTGGGATTTCAAACAGTATGTACTGGGTACGCTGTTTTATCGTTTTATAAGTGAAAATTTTGCAAACTACATTGAAGGCGGTGATGAGAGTATCAACTATGCTGAGCTTTCAGATGATATTATCACTGACGAGATTAAAGATGATGCCATTAAAACCAAAGGCTATTTTATTTATCCAAGCCAGCTGTTTGCCAATATTGCCAAAAATGCCAATAAAAATGAAAATTTAAACAAAGACTTAAATAGTATTTTTGTCGCTATTGAAAGCTCAGCTAGCGGCTACCCATCTGAAGCCGAGATCAAAGGCCTTTTTGCTGATTTTGATACCACCAGTAATCGTTTAGGTAATACCGTTAAAGATAAAAATACCCGCTTAGCCGCCGTATTAAAAGGTGTAGCAGGACTTCAATTTGGTCAGTTTGAAAATAACAAGATTGATCTGTTTGGTGATGCTTACGAGTTTTTAATCTCTAACTATGCTGCTAATGCAGGTAAATCAGGTGGTGAATTTTTTACACCACAACACGTTTCTAGGTTAATAGCTCAACTTGCCATGCACGGGCAGACCAGCGTAAATAAAATCTATGATCCCGCCGCCGGTTCGGGTTCACTGCTATTACAAGCGAAGAAACACTTTGATGCTCATATCATTGAGGACGGTTTTTTTGGTCAGGAGATTAATCATACTACCTATAATCTTGCGCGTATGAATATGTTTTTGCATAACATTAACTACGATAAATTCAATATTGCGCTAGGTAACACCCTGCTAGAGCCGCATTTTGGTGATGACAAACCGTTCGATGCCATCGTCTCTAATCCACCGTATTCGGTGAAATGGATTGGCAGTGATGATCCAACACTGATCAATGATGACCGCTTTGCTCCTGCTGGCGTATTAGCGCCGAAATCCAAAGCCGATTTTGCCTTTGTACTGCACGCATTGAGTTACTTATCCAGTAAAGGCCGTGCAGCGATTGTTTGTTTCCCCGGTATTTTTTACCGTGGTGGAGCTGAGCAAAAGATCCGCCAATATTTGGTAGATAACAACTATGTTGAAACCGTAATCTCATTAGCGCCTAACCTATTTTTTGGCACGACCATTGCTGTCAACATTCTTGTGATGTCTAAACACAAAACAGACACCACTACTCAGTTTATTGATGCAAGCTCTCTGTTTAAGAAAGAAACTAATAACAACATACTCACCGACAATCATATCGAACAAATTATGCAGGTCTTCGACAGTAAAGATGATGTTGAGCACTTTGCAAAATCAGTCAGTTTTGAAGCCATCGTTGCTAACGATTACAACCTGTCGGTGAGTAGTTATGTCGAAGTTAAAGATAACCGCGAATTAATTGATATTACAAAACTCAATGCTGAATTAAAGACCACTGTTAAAAAAATCGATCAGTTGCGGGCGGATATTGATGCCATTGTTGCCAAAATTGAAGGTGTGGAGAGCAAGGAATGAGCAACATGAGTTTTATGGAAAAACTGCTTCAAGGGGTTGAGGTGGAATGGGAATTGTTGGGGCAAGTGGCGAAAGTAAAACATGGCAAAGATTGGAAGAAATTGAATTCTGGTGATATTCCAGTGTATGGTTCAGGCGGGATCATGGGGTATGTCGATACTTATTCATATAATAAGCCAACGGTTTTAATTCCCCGCAAGGGTTCTATAACAAATATTTTTTATATTGAGTCACCTTTTTGGAATGTTGACACAATTTACTATACAGAAATTAATACTAAGAAAATTATCCCTAAATTTTTATATTATTTTATCAGAACTATTGATCTATTGGCACTAGATACAGGAGCAGGAAGACCTAGTTTGACGCAGGCTATATTAAACAAAATACAAATTCCCATTCCCTCACTTCATATCCAAAAAGAAATCGTCCGTATTTTGGATACCTTTACCGATCTCACAGCCGAGCTCACAGCCGAGCTCACAGCCGAGCTCACAGCTCGCAAAAAACAATACAACTACTATCGTGATCAGTTGTTATGTTTTGAAGAAGATGAGGTGGAGTGGAAGACTTTGGGGGAAGTAGCGGAGTATTCAAAAACTCGCATTTGCTTTGACAAACTAAATAAAACTAATTATGCAGGTGTTGACAATCTCCTGCAAGATCGGGCAGGAAAAAAAGAATCTAGCTATATGCCAACTGAGGGCAACTTAACCGAATATCGAAATGGTGACATCTTAATCGGTAATATTCGGCCCTATTTGAAGAAGATATGGCACGCTGACCGTATCGGCGGTACAAATGGAGATGTGCTTGTTATTCGTCTTACTGATGAAGCGGTAAAAACGAGGTATCTATATCAGGTTTTAGCGGATGATAAATTTTTCGATTACAACATGCAGCATTCTAAAGGAACCAAAATGCCCCGCGGTAATAAAATAAAAATAATGGAATATCTCATTCCTATTCCTCCGCTTGCAGAACAAGAACGTATTGTCGGCATCCTAGATAAATTCGACACTTTAACCAGTTCTATCAGCGAAGGTTTGCCTCGTGAAATTGAACTACGCCAAAAACAATACGAATATTATCGCGATCTGTTATTGAGTTTCCCCAAACCAGAGGTAGAGGCGTGATATGAGTAAAACGCTAACGGAAATAGCACAGCAGCTAAAAGAGGCCAATAAGAAAGTACAACTGATCTATGCCTTTAATGGTACGGGTAAAACTCGGCTTTCGAAAGAATTTAAACAGCTGATTGCGCCAAAAATTGATAATGATGAAAGTACCAACAATAAAGAACTATCATTAACGCGTACTAATTTTTTGTATTACAACGCCTTTACCGAGGACTTGTTTTACTGGGATAACGACTTATCTGAGAATACCGAACCTAAACTCAAAATTCAGCCGAATTCATTTACAGATTGGGTGCTGAAAGATCAGGGGCAAGACCAAAATATCATTGCTAACTTCCAACGCTATACAGATGAAAAATTAACTCCACATTTTAGTGAAAATGGTTCAGAGGTCACGTTTTCTTTCGAACGTGGGAATGAAGCACCAACTAAAAATGTTAAAATATCAAAGGGTGAAGAAAGCAACTTTATCTGGAGCGTGTTTTACACACTGATTGAGCAAGTTATCAGCGTGCTGAATGTTGCTGAACCTGATGAGCGAGAAACCGATCAGTTTAATCAATTGCAATACGTCTTTATTGATGATCCTGTGAGTTCGTTAGATGAAAATCATTTGATTGAATTGGCAGTGCATCTTGCTCAGCTTATTAAATCTAACGAATCTAGCGTTAAATTCATCATAACGACGCATAACCCTCTTTTCTATAACGTGCTACATAATGAACTAAATAGCGATGATAAAAGCTATAAAAAGAAAGGATTTGAGAAATACAGGCTGACAAAGCATGAGGATGGCACATATCAACTGGCAACCCAACCGAATGACTCACCATTCTCATATCATCTTTATTTAAAGTCAGAACTCGAAAAAGCCATCGAAAACGATCAGTTGAGCAAGTATCATTTCAACTTTTTAAGAAATATATTAGAAAAAACCTCTACTTTTCTGGGCTATAAAAAGTGGGGTGATTTATTGCCAAAAACAGATGATGGTAGGCCTAATCCTTATGAAGCCAGGATTATTAATATCTTTAGTCATTCAAAACATGCAGGTGAAGAGGTCTCTGCACTTACAGATGATGACCAGCGTGTATTGCGTTATCTGGTTAATGAAATTAACACGATGTACCGCTTCCACCAGTCAGAAGACTAGAGTGAATCGAATTTATAGGTGAAGTATGCACGAATACAACACGATTGCTGAGTCAAAAAACTTTATCGTACTTGATAAATATATTAAGGAATTACAACTTAATGAGGCTTATCAGAGTGAGAATGATTTAGAACGGGAATTAATCGATGATTTAATCAGCCAAGGTTATGAACATGTGACCGGCTTAAATACGCCCCAAAACATGCTGGCTAATGCGCGGAAGCAATTGCAGGCACTGAACAATGTAGAATTTCTGGATAGTGAGTGGCAACGCTTTGTTGAGCAGTACTTAGATAAGCCCAACGATAGCAGCATAGATAAAACGCGTAAAATTCATAACGATTATATCCACGACTTTGTTTTTGATGATGGGCATATTGAGAACATCTATCTGGTCGATAAGAAAAACATTCCCCGTAATAAACTACAAGTCATTAAGCAATTCGAGCAAGCAGGATCGCAGGCGAACCGATACGATGTGACCATTTTGGTTAATGGTCTGCCATTGGTACAAATTGAGCTTAAAAAGCGCGGAGTTGCTATTCGTGAAGCCTTTAACCAAGTGCATCGTTATAGCAAAGAGAGTTTTAATACAGAAAACTCACTGTTTAAATACTTACAGCTTTTTGTGATTTCAAACGGTACAGATACCCGCTATTTTGCCAACACCACCAAGCGTGATAAAAACAGTTTTGATTTCACCATGAATTGGGCGAAGTCTGATAATAAATTAATTAAAGACTTGAAAGATTTCACGGCGACATTTTTACAGAAAAATACCTTGCTGAATGTGTTAATTCATTATTCTGTCTTTGATATTAGCAATACTTTATTAGTGATGCGCCCCTATCAAATAGCGGCAACTGAACGTATTTTGTGGAAAATTAAAAGTGCGTATCAGGCTAAAAATTGGAGTAATACGGAAAGCGGTGGTTTTATTTGGCATACCACAGGTTCGGGAAAGACCTTAACCAGTTTCAAAGCAGCACGTTTGGCCACTGAGCTGGATTTTATCGATAAAGTGTTTTTTGTGGTCGATCGTAAGGATCTGGATTACCAGACCATGAAAGAATATCAACGTTTTTCGCCTGACAGTGTTAATGGTTCGGAAAGTACCGCAGGGCTAAAACGGAATATTGAAAAAGATGACAATAAAATTATTGTTACGACCATTCAAAAACTGAATAACTTAATAAAAAGTGAAAACGATTTACCTATTTACAATAAGCAAGTGGTGTTTATTTTTGATGAGGCACACCGCAGCCAGTTTGGTGAAGCACAAAAAAACCTAAAGAAAAAATTTAAAAAATATTATCAGTTTGGTTTTACCGGCACGCCCATTTTCCCGCAAAACGCATTGGGAGCAGACACCACCAGTAGTGTGTTTGGGCACCAATTACATTCGTATGTAATTACTGATGCTATTCGTGATGAAAAAGTATTGAAGTTTAAAGTTGATTATAACGATGTAAGACCACAGTTTAAGTCCATTGAAACAGAGTTAGACGAGAAAAAGTTAACCGCGGCAGAAAACAAGCATGCTTTTTTACATCCCGTTCGTATTCGTGAAATTTCCCAGTATATTTTAAATAACTTCAGGCAAAAAACGCATCGTCTCCAGGCCGGTGGCAAGGGGTTTAATGCGATGTTTGCGGTCAGTAGCGTGGATGCGGCCAAAGCTTACTATGAGGCGTTCAAGCATTTGCAAAAAGATACTGACGAAAATAAAACAAGCAGAAGACCGCTTAATATTGCCACCATCTTCTCTTTCGCCGCCAATGAAGAGCAAGATGCTAAAGGTGAGATTATTGATGAAAGTTTTGAGCTCACCGCGATGGACAGCAGCGCCAAAGAATTTTTAAGCGCAGCCATTGATGATTATAATGCCGCGTTCAAAATGAATTTTGGTGTGGATAGTCAAGGTTTCCAAAATTATTATAAAGATCTCGCTCAGCGAGTCAAAAATCAAGAAGTCGATTTACTGATTGTTGTTGGTATGTTTTTGACGGGATTTGATGCGCCGACACTGAATACGTTATTTGTCGATAAAAATCTGCGTTTCCACGGCTTAATGCAAGCTTTTTCACGCACTAATCGTATTTATGATGCCACAAAAACCTTTGGTAATATCGTCACCTTCCGTGATTTAGAACAGTCTACAGTTGAGGCTATCACTTTATTTGGTGATAGCAATACCAGAAATATTGTGCTGGAGAAAAGTTATCAAGAATACATGGAAGGCTTTACTGATTTAGTCACCGGCGAAGCACGCCGTGGATTTTTAGATGTAGTGACAGAGTTACAAAGACGCTTTCCTAATCCTGATGATATTGTTAAAGAGCAAGATAAAAAGGATTTTGCCAAGCTATTTGGCGAATATTTGCGTGTAGAGAATGTACTGCAAAACTACGATGAATTTGCAGGATTAAAGGCTCTACAGCATGTAGATATGAGTAATCTGGAAGCTGTTGAAGCATTTAAAGCTAAATACTACCTAGACGATGAAGATATCGCTGCTATGCAAGCGATTGAGATGCCGACTGAGCGTGCTATTCAAGATTATCGCTCGACCTATAATGATACGCGTGATTGGTTACGCCGTGAAAAATCATCTAATGAGAAAGATAAATCGACTATTGACTGGGATGATGTCGTTTTTGAAATAGATTTGCTCAAATCACAGGAAATTAATCTGGATTACATTCTTGAGTTGATTTTTGAAAACAATAAAAAGAATAAGAATAAGGCAGAATTAATTGATGAAGTTCGCCGTTTGATTCGTTCCAGCCTTGGTAATCGAGCAAAAGAAAGTCTAATTGTTGATTTCATTAATCAAACTAATTTGGACGAAATTATCGACAAAGCCAGTATCATTGATGAATTCTTCAAATTTGCTCAAGCTGAACAAAAACGTGAAGCAGAGGAGTTAATCAATTCTGAGAACTTAAATGAAGATGCGGCTAAACGCTATATCACAGCATCATTAAGACGAGAATACGCAAGTGAAAACGGCACAGAACTCAATTCAACGCTACCAAAGTTAAGTCCGCTTAACCCGGAATACAGAACGAAAAAGCAAACCGTTTTCCAGAAAATTGCTGCATTTGTTGAAAAGTTTAAGGGGGTAGGTGGGCAAATATAGGTATAAGCTATATACAACACCCGATCTGCTATTAGCTATCATAAACCACTTATCAGCCATTTAGACGCCTTGGTGTTTAGATGGCTATTACGCTATTTCTCCCTCTTCCATTTGCATCATTATCTCACCTTTCCTCGGTTCACAAATTGATGTGTTTCAATAGCTTTAAACACCACAACAGATTGTAATTATTGTGAATTTTTATGAGGCTATTTTTAACATCAAACAATAGTTGACCTTGACAAACCTAATCGATTAGGTATTAACCTATTATGACAAAGATCCTATCGCCTGTAAGGATCACCTACTGGGTAGCGAAACAAAACTCCCGTAGCCTGAAAAAGAGAGAGCAATAATTGCGGTACATCTGCGCATCTTTGGAAGCAGATATTGTCAGACATAAACCCCTTGTCTGGCAATGAAGGTTTATTAAGCTAGAAATACGCTCAAAAGGCGTTTTTATCTTACCATAGAAGTGTATTGAACATTGAATCATGCATTTTCTTTCATATCAACATAAAGCATATTTTCCTTTATCTTCAATGAACAACAGGATGGCTTTCGCACATCCGGTTCACGCTTCTCACGATCACTGTCTGAAGTATTCAGCAGGCAGTCTTTCTACACCTGACAATTAACCCATAGCTACCATTTGGGCACTTCAAGGCTTGCACAGCCTTTGCTGATTGTTTGCAGAACTCAAGGCGTCACTTTTTGCGGATTTATCGCTGAAAATGACGCCGCAGCAAAAGGGCAACACATCCCTGATAGGCTCTGGCCTAGTTAACCACACAGTGAATCTGACACTGTATTTTATAGATTGAAAAAGTATCAAAAGGAGAACTTGATGATATCGAGGCTGGCGTTTAGCCGATGGGGATGACCTGCAAACGCAGGCGGCAGTACAGCGTACTCAACCGATACCCCGCAATACCTCAACTTGTGTTCACTCTGGCGCACAGATATCCGTCAAGGGCAAAGCAGATATTTTTTGTTTTGTCCGAACTATCGCGCGCCAGAGATTGCATGTTGTCAGGTATTAAATAGAAGCCAATGAGTCGATTGATTGAAGAATTAAAGTTTTTGCCAGGGAGATTGGCGGTAGCTATAAAGCCTACCATGACCGCATTCGGGATATTGATCGTTATGTTGAGCGTGTTTATATTCGTTAAACTTAGTTGTTTAGTTATTTAGTATTATAAAACAATAAGTTAATCATTACAGCCATTGGGGCAATCCAATGGTCAAGGCGTTGCGGCCTTGTGTTCACAGACACTGGTAAGAAGTTTTACCAGTGTGCCTGCATTCGCCCTTTCAATGGTGATTCAGGCGGTGGAGGCAATGCCTCGCTGGTGTGAACCCAGTCCGCGAACCCTGCTACTATCAATGATCAATTAATGGAAAGGGTAGCAGGAATGAATAACAGCGTTAAAAACGACTGGCATCAGGCCGATATTATTGCTGCATTGCGTAAACGTGGTACAACTTTAGCGGCCGTTTCTCGTGAGTCAGGACTCAGTTCATCTACATTAGCAAACACTCTCAGTCGTCCCTGGCCTAGAGGTGAATGGATAATCGCGGATTATGAATATGTTTCCACGGGCTGATAAACCGACCTTTCTATAAAATATTTACCGCCTGATGGATCAAGCCAGAAAAGTCTACTGCCCCTGAAAATAAAATGATTGTTTCCCAATGACTTAATAAACACTATTAAAAAAACACCATCAAATAAATAATATAAATAAATATTTCATCAGTTTTCAATAAAAATTGATATTTGCTAATATTAATATCATAAGCATTTGTTTTTGATATTGATTATATAAGAAAATTCTGTAGAGTCTCAAACCTGTAAAAAACAACAACCAATTATATTTATTTTTCATATTATTAATAGTGATTATTATCACTTTTGAATTTATAAACAAGTGGAAAATCATATGGAAGAGCTAATTGCCATAGCTAAATACCCTATTGGCCTGGATCCGGAAAAGCTTTTTGCCATGCCTAAACTTAACTATGCATTTATACGCATAAATAATATTTGTAATGCACGTTGCGAATTTTGCGATGTATGGCAAACCGCTCAGATTGATGCACATAAACAAATAGACATGATTAGACTCTGGCAAGAGTTAGAGGCTCTTTCACCACAGGAGGTAAATATTCATGGAGGAGAGGCTTTTTTATCAAAAGATTTTCTGGCTATTTTGGATTGTAATAGAAATACACCGATCTCTATTACAACCAATGGAACTGCTTTATCAAAAAAGATTTTCAATCGTGTACAAAACAAGAGTCATCTTGTCAGAAAATTTTATATCTCAATTGACCATGTAGAACCTGAAAAAAATGGCGAGTCACGAGGCATTCGTTGGCTAACAAACAATCTTTATGATGCCATGGAATATATTAAGCAGGAAATACCCGGTTCTATTATTATCGTTAATCATGTCGTTACTTCATTAAATTACGATACTATCGATAAGTTTCTGCTTAAAATGGCCGAACTGAGCGTTGATGGTGTTAATCTTATTCCGATTAAAGATTATCCTTTACTGTTTTTAAATAGTGCTCAAATTAAGTTATTTATGCAGAAAATAAATACTCTATTGGAAAGCAAACAGATTTCACGCCATTTATTTATGGATGCCAATTATGAAATTTTCGGCCGCAATGAGGAGGATTATTGCCGCGCTGAAATGGGACATTATAATGCGTCTGGCAAAAAAGCATGTGCCATTCCATTGACAACACTATTTATCGATGCTGTAACAGGAAATGTCTATCCTTGCGATACCACGATGTATCGACCAAACCCTGAGCAATATATTATGGGGAATGTCTTGGAAAGTTCATTACACGATATTTGGCATGGTGATAAATTCTCACTCTTCCGTAAAAAAATGTATCCCGTAATCACTTGTAACTGTATTAAAGGCTGTGATCCTGCCAATAGATTAAGGTAAAACTATGTCTCTAGAAATACATATCAATAATCAGGCTAGTTTTCATCGCGGGAAGCCGACTATTTTCTGTATGCCAGATATCAAAGATAGTGAGCGCTTTGTTCAACTCTGCTATCAATATAATTTAAATCTTATTCTATTGATCAAGAAAAAGTGGCTGGATTCAACGGATTGCTCTTTAGCATTGGCATATTTGGTGGTTGATGATCCGCTAGCTAATCACACCTGTAAAAAAATAACAGCAGCACTGAAACAGGTCAAAGGCACACTATCAATTATCACAGCCCCAATTCACATCAATTACTTTATCGCTTTTTCTGAGCTTCATGTTGAATTGATGGCCTCCATCGCAACCCATATTAACCAAGATACCCACATCATTGATGTAGCCCAATCATTTAGAGATAAATGGATAATGCGCAAGACTGCCAATGAACATGGGCTGTTTTGTCCCAAATTCACTCTGGCATCAGAGATGTTAATCTCACCTGAACATTTCGAGCGCTTTACTGAATCCGTTGAGAATTCTGCCAAACACAAAGGCAACCAGGTTGGTTTTATTATAAAGCCCCGTTCATTTTGGGGATCGATGGGGGTGACCGAGCATTCAGACCGCACTTCCTTATTTTATGCATTACAGCAACTTGATACACCTGAAGAGTATCTAGTGGAAGAAAAAATCCAGGGCAGGTTACTGCATGTTGATACAGCAGTATTCCAGCATAAGATTATCTATCAAAGCATTGGAGTTTATGCCTGTTCATTACTCCCTTCCGATCAAACCAAACCTAACCATTTTATGTGGCATACCATGTTACCAGGCTCCCCAAATAGCCACAGGTTGTTTGAATTTAATCGACGGGTATTGCAGGCATTCAATCTCGAATACGGTTTCACTCATACTGAAATTTTCATCGAAGAAAATACCGATAATCTTATACTTTGTGAAACCGCATCACGCCCACCAGGTCTCAGGCTATTCGAGCTTCATGCGAAGGCCTATGGTAAGCATGCTTTTGATGTCTTTATTAATGCATTAATTTCCCCTGCCTTGGCTTGCAAAGAGCCTTCTTTTCCCATAAAGAACGATGATCTTAATTGCATTGGTATGATCATTTTTAACCCACCGATTGGAGAAGTAAAATCCATAACTCCTATAGAAGAAATTATTGATGAGCATGTGATTGAATGGGAGCAATATGCCAAGATTGGCAGTTATTTTTCCAGCACCCATTACACTGAAAAAATGGGATATGTTATTTGCTCTGCCAAAAATGAACATGAATGCGTGAAATATTTAAACAATTATAATAATAAATTTAATTATACAACCATAAAAAAAGATTAATACAATGATAAGATATCTGTTTCTTTTTTCTTTATTTATTAATGGCGTTGGCTCAAGTATTCTTGCCGTCGGATATCCCTATATCTTATTATCTGAGAATACGCCAATGACATACTATTATGCCAATATGGGAGTCATATTTTTATTTACATCCATTGGCGCTTTGTTATGGGGATATAAAATTGACTATTCATCAGACATCTGGAAATTTCGTATTGTTATATTATTGATTGAAATTTTTAGTACATTGTTATTATTAATATTATTACTAAGCGAAATAGCATTCTCCCCTGTTATGTTGCTTTTATTTATTTCAATACTGGAATTTCTTTTTGCCTATGAAATTCCATGGTCACGTGTTGCCTGGCATGAACTTAATGACTGGATAGGGCAACAAGGTGGTAAACATTTGAATGTCTCGCTCTATATTGTTATTGCAACATCGCTTATTTCAGCTCTTGGCCCTGGATTTGGCGCTCTACTGGGAATTACTCAAGGGATAGATACTATTGTGACTATCAAATTATTCTCTCTGTTACCTTATTTTTATATCTGCTATCTTATGATAAAAATGCAAATAAAACGGACAGCAGAGCATAAATCTCAGTTGTCCGTTGGGTTACGTTCTGTATTTCAACAGAGCTATTATAAGACATTTGCTATTACTATTGTCTTTACAATTCTTGCCAATGCGTTTTTGATGGTGGCACTCCCTGTTGTTGTTATGGAAAGTCTGGCAAATGAAAGTTATGGATTGGTCACCTTGTTCTATTTACTCAGTGCCCTGATACCCATTTTCTGTACAACATTACTCAATAGAACAAGCGTTGATAACCGTATCCAACGTTATCCCATTTCAATATTTATTGGTATGTTTATATTTGGTATTCTGTTTTTTCAGTTAAACATGTTTTATGCAAAGTCCTTTTTCTATTTACTCTATAACATTGCAATAATTTATTTTAATGTCTTAATTACCAAGACCATTTATCAAAAGGGATTAGAAATGCAACAAGGTCGTCTGTTTTCTTTATTTCAGATCACAATGAATTTTTCATTCCCAATCGCTGCAATCATCGTATCCATTGCTCCTGACTCCATACAATCTTTTTTACCTGTGGTCGGTTTCTCTATACTTTTACTGATTGCAATAGCTGTTTATTTAATAATTCAAATGAATAAAGTATCTGCTCCGGTTCATCATTGGCACAGGTAATATTAATAAAAATATTGATTATTAGGATTATAATATGTCATATCTTAGACCTTACCTCGGTAATACCAAGATTGCTGATAATATACAATTCCGCTTGCAAACTGTTCTTGATAATAAAGCGGTATTTAGATATGCCACAGAGAGCCAATATTGCCGTCAGGCAGAAAGGTTGTTACAAAATATTCTGCATACCCAATTTGCCATTCTACTGACAAATGGTACTGTTGCGCTCAAAGCTGCTTTGCTTGGACTCAGGCCCAAAGTAGGGCAATGGGTTCTTATTCCTTCCATCTCATTTATCGCTACTGCCAATGCCGCGCTCAGTTGTGGATTAATCCCTGTTCTCGTTGATGTTGATGACAATGGCATGATGTGTCCAGAGGCATTAAACAAGACGTTAAATCAAATGGATACCAAACCTCTGGCAGTCATTGCCGTTCACCTGGAAGGTACTGCTGCTTCAATTGCTGAAATCGCCCAAATTTGCCAACAACATAATGTGTATCTGATTGAAGACTGTGCACAAGCTATGGGGGTGAAATATCAAAATCAGTCTGTGGGCACATTTGGCGAATATGGCGGTTTCAGTTTTCAGGCCAATAAATTAATCAGTAGCGGTGAAGGGGGGTTACTCATTGCCAAAAATAATTCTTTGTTTATCAATGCCTGCATGATGACTGACCACGGTGCTGAGCGTACAGCAGAGGGTTACCCAGATTGGAGTCATAGTATTGGTTTTGGTGACAATAATAAATTCAATGAAATACAAGCTGCATTGCTGATTAACCAACTGGAAAATATCGAACTGTTCCGCGCCTTATTAATAGAGCGTTATCAAGAAATCCTGAAACATTTACCCGCAGATTGGATCACCCCACGCCCAAAGGGGACGATACCCGTTTCTGTCTGGTTAAAACGCAGCAAATTGCCCAAAGATCGCTTCAATTCAACACTGCTATATGATTGGCAAGCCTGGGATCTGGCTAACCACCCGATTATAAAAAATCAGCTTTCTCCCTACTCTGACCGTTTCCCTTGGGCTCTGCAAGAAAGTCCACTCTCTGTATCAGCATTAGAGAAACACAAAGTCATCGTAAGTGACCGTATTTGCCTGCCTGTACCTATTGATAATGCGATTTACGAAAATGTCTTACAGTGGGCGATGGAAGGAAACTTGTCATGATGTTAGACAATAATTTTTTCACTCAGATCAACGGAAATAACCAGCCTGTCCAATATGTGTTGGGAGGCTCTTGCATCTGTTACGCAAAAGGTGTGCCTGCCCGGCTTTCACTACAAGATTTGATCGATTCTGTGCTGCCAACAATTATCGCTTCACAGCACAATGCCTCTGTTTATCTCTATTTTCAATCTCATGAAGCAATCATGATGGCCGACTTGTTACATTTTGATCCGCAACAAGCTAACCACAAAACAATGAGAGAGTGGTTAGAAGCCGGCATTGTTTATACTTTGGAGCAGCTTGACATCCCTTTACCCCATAAGATCCGGCAGCATATTGATCTGTTGGTTCCTGATATCAAAACGGTGTTACCAACTTCAATGCTATATGGTCTCTACGCCAAAAAACCGGATGCCACTTATCCGCAGGGAACAGATGAAGAACAGATGATATTGGATGTGTATTACCGCAACATTACCCTCTATACACCCGAATTCCTCAGCACAGTGCTTGAAATTCCTCCAGAACAAGCACTGTTTGTGGAAAATACCACGCAACAAAAAGCAATCCAGATTTACTATCATGCGACTGGGCAGAATTGCAATATATTGCTTTATACCCCGGCACCAAATACACAAGGAAAGGAAATGTGTTTGGGCAATAGCAATCATAAAATCGAGTTACGCCTCACCACAAAACAGATTATGCATCGTGCCGCTAAAATTGGTCATGACGATTACTATCAAACCGTCTTTAACCTGCATTCTATTGTAGATATCATGCGAGGCTGGCAATTAAAGGTATTAGGCAATGAAGCATAAAACTGTTGTTGTCATTAGGGGAACACCGGCAAGTGGTAAATCCACAGCGTGCAACGGCCTGAAAGATGCCATGTTGGCGCAGGGGCTAACCGTCTCCTATTTACCCTGGGATACTTTTCATCATTTTGTTGAACCAAGAACAGACCTTACACAAAAAGTCATCATGGAAGACACTTTGCGGTTGTTAAAGGTTGCTGATGATTGTCTTGATGCCGGTAGTGACTTGATCATTCTGGATGGCGTATTTATTTATCCTGAAGAAATTGACGCTATCCATTCCCTATTGGCGCGAAAAGGTGTTCGAATTCTGTATTATCGGCTCGTTGCGCAGGAACCAACGCTGGTTACCCGTAATCAGGAGCGAGCTATAGAAGATCGTTTACCCGATTCCCGTATCAGAGAAGTCGCCCAGGATCGTTTATGGGATAACAATATCCCTCATGAAACGTTGCTTGATAGCACGAAATATTCTCCAGACAGTATTGTGGCTCTGATAAGCCAAGCAATTATGCAACAATCTGCACCAATTGCCCTTTTTTCCAATCCAACCACATCTCATTTATGGCGTTTGGGTACAGCATTGCGTTACTCTGAATTCAGACGTTTTGAACATGTTGATCTGGTTTGGCAAGAAGGCCAGCAACAGTGGCAAAGCAATACTTTCTTCGATTTCACTTTTACGCCTCAAGAAGAAAAAGAATTGCTCTCTTTTTTAAAGCAGCAACCTGTTTTATTTAAGTATTTGAACGAAAAATCCCGCGTCTATTCCTACCTGCGTGATTTAGCGCAACAATACGGTTTACGATGTTATGAAGAAAGCAAATGGTCAGCTCCCATTGTCAACATACCTCCTAAGACAAGGGTGGCTAATTTTTTGATCCAGCACTCAACACGATTAAAACGCAGCCTTAAGAAGGCACAAACTTACCATACCATCACACGTTACAGTACTTCGGCTCAAATTGAACAATTGTGGCAAGATGCGCTGTATGTAGACGCGAAGGGCTGGAAAATCATTCAACAAAGTGATATGCGCAGCCTGAATCGTGAAGACCTCCAATATCTTCCTGGACTGTTATCCAAAAGTAATCAATATCATCTGGCAGTCACTTATGACGATAACGGTACGCCTGGAGCTTGGTCTTTGATGATAAACAACGGTGCAGGTCAATGGTATGCCGCTAAATGGGGTTGTAGTTATCAGGGTAGAGAAAAATTGATGGGAATCAATTGCCTGATTAGTCATCTGGAAACGCTCTATTGCCCTTATACTGGCCTTCAACTTGATCTATGGGGCAGAGAAAATGAATTCTATGACCAGTTAGCCAATGAATATATTGAACGTCTTCATCTCAGGATAACACCATGATATCTCACCACAATCGACTATCTTTGCAAGGTATACAATCTCAGCAAGATATCATGTCTTTGGACAATATCATGAGCTATG
The DNA here is from genome assembly GCF_037996745.1 of Xenorhabdus siamensis. Taxonomy (NCBI): domain Bacteria; kingdom Pseudomonadati; phylum Pseudomonadota; class Gammaproteobacteria; order Enterobacterales; family Morganellaceae; genus Xenorhabdus; species Xenorhabdus siamensis. The sequence goes on along the minus strand of NZ_JBBMXE010000017.1, from coordinate 80,134 downwards.
GCTGTTCAGTACGAGGCTTTTTCCGCGCAGATCTACAATCCGTGGCGGCTCAAGGTTATTGCCTGATGCCAGAGTGGATATGTCAAAGCATGGTTGAATCCGTTTACACAGCCAATTGGCAGCCACTCTTCTATCCTGTTTTACCGCCAAAGCAAGCCAGCATGATTTTGCAAGCGGATTTCCAAGCTGTGATGGAAATACTAAGCCCTCTTCCACAACCATGCGCCATTCTTCTCGCTCATCCTTTAGGTTATATTGACCCAGGATGTATGGAATTTTTGCGAAGGATTCAAAACAACCACAATATCCATGTATTTCTAGATCTTTCTCAGGGATATGGAAGAAAGGATTGTTTACAGGAGCTCCTGCATGCTCATGCCGCTTATTATTCTTTTAACGGCAATAAACTTATCCGTACCGGTGGAGCATTACGCCTTGAGGTGACAGAGGGCTATTTTTGTTGCTAAAGGCTGGGCAATTGGCGGGATTAGCCAATGTGTATCTTGAACGGGAAGAAAAAGTGACCCTGAATATTGCTGAATTTTATATCAGGAATGAATACCAACGCCAGAAACTGGGTTATGGATTATGGCATGCCATGTTGCAATGGGGACGTCGCCACGGTGCTACACGTGTCCATCTGGAGACAGATATGGGCAAAAATGCCAACTTTTTTTGGCAATCTCATGGGCTTGTAAGCCATCAAGTAGATGGACGCATACACTACAATGGCCCTATAACCTCCCTAAAGATACTATGGATCAGACATGGGCAAATTATCCCGCTTGATCATTTAGATTACTGCCCTGAAGATAATTTGATCGCCCTTGATGCCACTTCAATCAAACAGGCTGAAGAAATTGGCAGACGAATATTGGGGAAATTTCCTTGGCAAAATATTTATACTTCACCTCAACGTCGGGCACTTGAAACAGCTAAAGCACTCAGCTCAGCATATCAATCTTGTTCAATACAAGAAACTGATGCACTTTGTGAATTTTTTCCAGAAGAACTTATTGGCATGAAACTGGCAGATATTCCGCATCGCTATGGTGAAGATTATGCTTATCGGTTACTACATAACCCTCTCGATTCACCTTTCAAAGATTCAGAACAGGTAATGGACGCGGCTGATAGAATCTATCGTTTTATTACGCAAATTGGCGATGAACTCTCAATGTCTTCTATGCGGATTATTATCTCCCATCAAAATTTGCACAATATTTTCTTAGCCCATTTAATGACAAATGATCTCAATCTTTCTGGACGATTGCATCTTAACAATCTCCATGGCAGTACTTTTTTATATTGTCCTTATACTAAACAATTTGATATAGAAAATGTAAATATTCCTTTGTGAGATAGCAATATGTTTAAAAAAACTCCATATATTATTTTTGACGCAGACCCATTCTGTTTTGGCCCAATATCCACCACATTAAATGTGGTGGAGAAATTAAAGCGTCGAAATAAATTAATACCGGACATCCAATTTATTTTATTAGGCACACTTACCTCTTCTCAATTAGGTGAAAAGTCTGGTCTTTTTGATGCAATTTATGAATGTGATACCACTTCGGTTACAGCGCTTTCAAGCTATTCTGAACTTATTTCAGGTGCAAGTTTGTATATCATTAACACCAACCTTAACTCGATTGATTTTATCTCAAAGTTTAATATACCAATTATCTATATCGACACACTATTTTGGATGTGGAATAATCTTCATGTCGATCTGCACAAAACTGAAAAAACATTTATTCAGGATTTTCATGGAATAGAACACAACATTGAACGATTTCATGATAAGCTGGGTAATTATCAAGTTATTCCACCCATTCTTCACAGTTCTCTGCAACAATGCATGGTGGATGACCATCCTCCAGAAGGTATATTAATTACTCTTGGTGGCATTGATACAGTCTATGCCGACACAACAAATTTTTATTATCATTTTCTCGAAGAGTTATTATCTATTCCCTATATGCAAAATGAAACCAATATTACTATTGCAGGCGGGGGAAAGACCATCATAAATCTGGCAGAAATGTTTGCCAAAACGCATCCCCATATTCATATTGGCTGTTTTGCCAGACATGATTTTTTGCAAAAATTACACCGTGCTCGTAAGGTATTAGCCAATCCGGGTTTAACAACATTTTATGAATGTATCTCTCTCAATAAAGATGTTTTTTTCTTACCGCCACAAAACTATAGTCAACAATTACAATTAGACGTGTATCTGCAAAACTATTATAGTGATGAGTACGGTTTCTTATGGCAAACGGAATATGGTTATCCTGATATTCCCCCATACCTACCAGAGAAAGATGGATTAGCATTAATTAAAAAATGTAATAACTTATTTATCAATAACCCTACAGAAAGAAAACGTGCCATGAATAAGATAAATCAATTTTTTGAAAAAGAGAAAAGCAACCCTCATTCTTATCATAATATTTTCCAAAACGATTCAGATGATATCATTGCCGATTATATTGAAAATAGGATGTCCAATAAAAATCGGCAATATGAAACTATAATTTAAATATAATGCAATAATGAAAAATATAATTTATTCAAGGCATAATTATTTGATATCTTTATAAATAATTTATTATCATCTATGCATAAATATTAAAGCTTATTTCTGTAAGAGGCGACCCTATGTCTATGATATTTTCTGATGTTAAAGTATTTGTTGGTGGTCCTATTCAACACGCATTGAAATTAAGGGTGTTAGACAATAATTTACAAGTTCACATTAAATCTGCTATCCATCATCTGGAGTCACTAGGTGCAGAGGTTTTTTCGGCTCATCGTACAGAGCAATTTGGCGGAACAACACACTTATTTACTCCAGAGAAAGTTTCTCAGCGGGATCGCCAATGGATGGAACAATGCGATATTTTTGTTGCCATTTTACCTGTCTGCCCACAACAGAAACAACTAATAAGAACAGATGGTACTCATATTGAGTTGGGTTGGGCTTCCGCCTTAAAACGTCCTATCATATTAGTTACCGAAAAACCCTTTGATAACTCTGCCAGCCATCTACTAAAAGGCCTGTCTGCTATTGCTCAAGTTTATCATGTCCCTCTGAATGATTTTGAACATGAGCCGGCTATATTAAGCAATACCATTCAGTCTATAGTAGAAAAGAAAGTTACCCAAAAAACCTCAGCCGTCGCATGAAATTAGGAGGTAGTAGGGGAGATGGGCCCTGATGGATTGGTAAGGCAATAAAAAAGATTATTTTTGTTAATCATGTATTAATATATTGTTGTTGGTGGGTGGCTTATATGATAAACCCGCAGGAAACTGCGGGTTAAGTATTGAGATGATTTATTTCCTTTCTTCGAGAGGAGAATAACGTGACTCTATTTTAACGTTGACATAAAAGTCACCGGAATTATCTTCATAATGGGTATCAAAAAATAAAAGAATTAATTCACCATCTGTGGAACTGTCCTGTGGAGTACACCATTGCCAATTTCATAGGTCTTATCGCCGATTTTTGCAATTAAAGCACCACCTGGACGATTAGGCGGACTCCCTTGAGGGGCGGACCACGGGTTCGGACGGTTGTCATTGGCAAATTTCACCCATCCTGAAGCAATAATAGATATTACATCTCCTTTTTGGAGTACAAGACCTGTCGGTTGACCTTGTGCCAGTTTGCCGGGAACAGTTCCAGACCAATCATACATAGTATTACCTCCAATTATGTTTTTATATCTTTATAAAAGCGGTATAAGACTTTGCCGCCTGTGAACATCAATAAACTGGTTCATAATACTGGAGAGTGTTTCTTGGGTTAGGATGGCACAGAATGGCTGATAGGACATCAATAAAATCCATTCCCATTGGTGATAAAATTTGGTAACGATGCTTCCTTTTCGTCTTTTAACTTCTTGATTACCTTAATTTCCGGTTCTATGACTGAATTGCCTAAAATCAATACGTTATGCTAAATGAGAGGATCTTCCCTTTTAACTCATTTAACCCTTATTACGGGGAAAATTAACTACAGGGATTCGTTCAGTTTAAGGAGTCCTATCGCTGAGGTTCTCAGTTTGGCTCGTCACTCAGCGAAATTTTCGGCTGAGTTCCAATCGGATAAATTTTTGTCTTATTCCCGCATGTTAAAGGACAGATTTTTGTTCTATAGTGATAGTTACTTTATATTCTGTACAATACGTCTGTGTTTTAATCCTGAGTTAGAAGGAAAATTTTTATGTGTAATAGGTTTATTTTTATAATTAATATTTTTTAAAATCAATGTAATAATTGCGTATAATAATGAAATAAACTCAATGTCCTCTTATTTTATTCAATTATCAGGCTTAAATAAAAAATATCAATCAAAGATGAAAAACTCATTTTTATCACACCAGCTTTATCAGTCATCATATAAATTATATTGATTCCCTATTTATGATTTTATGCCATCCTGCCGTCAAAATATGCACTCACAAAATATTAATCAATGGAATTTAGTCAAGCAGTACTTTCCAGTATTAATGAATCAATTTTATTGATGTTCACAGGTGGGGAAGTCTCCCACTGCCTCATATTGCCAAAGGTATTTGTAATAAACTTCTTTGGCTTAATCAGTAGTCTACGTTGTTAATACATGAGGAAATAAATATGAGTACTCCAGATAAAAATCCTGAAATAAAAACATTAGAAAATAATTTCGTAATTGTGCCGACTCGCGAATATGTGCAAAACGCAATCGAAGAACACGCCCGGAGCCGTAATCACCCTTACGCGACATTGAAAGACAGAGGGTTTGTCATTCTAAGTAATGAGGTCGATAGCGATAGTGAAATGACCGCGGCAACATCAAAGGCAGTGAAAGCGGCATATGATTTAGCCAATACCGCCAATCAAAATGCTCTCAACAATAATTCCAATCTCTGTTTGGAAAAAAAGCGGAATGGGGCAGATATTCCTGATAAAGCAGAATTTGTGAGGAATCTTGGTTTATCAGAATTGGTTTATAGAACTGTAGGAAATAGTCCAAACCAGATACCGGATATGAACAGTTTTGAATCAAAACTTGATGAATCTGGCTATCAGAAGCTCCCTGGTGGACTAATTATTCAATGGGGAGTTGTAAGCGGTGGAATAAATTCAACGGACCTGCGAAGATTTCCAATTCCATTTAAAAACAAGTGCTTTGTTGTAAAAGGGTAATCCCCCGGATCACGGGGGATTATCTTGTTAAAACTGACAAACAAGGGCTGTATCAAGGCAATTTCGTTGATAATCATCCCAAAAACCTGGGGGATAATTATCAATATCGCTTTTTAACAACATGGGTTTTTGCCATATAAATTGTTTGAACCCCGCCTTTTGGATCGCGGTTTGATATTGTTCACGACTCCAACGATATGCCGTACAAGGGCTAGGTGGTGTGGTAAGAAATTCACATCTCAGTAGAATTGTATCTTTCACGGGCTCTTCACTCAGAATTTTTATACAATAATTTTCATAATTCCCTTTTTCTAATCGATAATCAGGTTCAACGGTATAAGCAATCAATTTACCGGAAGGCTTGAGATGAGCGGCAACAACACGGAACATAGTTTCAAGGTCTTCAATAGATTCTGCATGGCAGAATAACCAGGCTGCATTAACTATGTCAAATTTGCCAAATGATTCCATCTTGCAGACATCTCTTACATAAAACTCGATATTGTCACCATATTGTTGTGATTTGCTTTTCGCAATTGCTATCATGTTATCTGATATATCGACCCCAATGACTTTTGAAGCGCCACGATTCTTGTATTCCCGACTAAAGAGACCATACCCACAGGCTAAATCTAACACTGATTTTCCTTGTATATCTCCTGCCAGATTAAAAATGGTTCTGATTTTTATTTTGATATGGGCAGCAGTATTTGAAAAACTCTCGTAAAGATGGGCAATAGGGTCATATAAAATGTCATCTTTCATGTTTTTTATCCTTAGCTAAAAGCAAAAGTATTTATTTGTCAGAGAGATATATTATTTAGTATAAATTTAATAATCATTAAAAGTATTTTTACTATTATACATTAATACATCAGTGATGAGTCAGATATGATTTTTTATATTGTTTAATTTTCAGATAAATATAAGGGGGTAAACAAATATAAAACGGCTATGATATATTTTGTGGAGACTACCATTCCTGTGATGATTTTCCTGTGATGATTAAGTAAAAATGCTTTATAATAAACCGATTAAAGCGTCTGTTTAACTGTCTTCCAGTATAATGCTCTCTTTAGGAATGGCCTGGGGAATGGGTCTGCGGATGATGCCTCCAGTATTGTTGAAATACTGGAGATTTTTCTCCCATCTAAACGTGGAGCTATTCACCTGTGAGAAAAGTGGCATCCATCACGTTACTATATTTTCTCTTAGTTTTTCTGCATTTTTTGATAAGCCAGCTATATTTATTAATGTCCTATCCCAAGTATATGTTCATTTTATGTTTTGATTAAGATCTATTCAGGATCAAGATAATAAATAGAACAATCTGAAGAGATAGGGGCTAAGTCTGGTTAATTTAAAACAAGGTAGTAATATGAAATATCGTCATTTCTTTTTTTTTGTAGTGTTGCTGTTTTTATCTTTACCAGTTATGGCTGATGAAAAATATTGGTATTATGGGTGTCCTAAATATTCAGAAAAGGGAATAGAAGAGGTAATGCAAAAAATAAAAAATACTCCTTTTAGAATAATTAGTGAATTGCAGGGGTATAGCAAGGGTGAAGCTGAAATGTATATAAAAAAAACAAAATGCGATTTGCGGAATCTGGATGAGTACGCTCAGGAATTAAAAAAACGGATAAAAGAGGGTAAAAAATTTATAGCTCGTTAAAAGACGTTTTTGACAGAGTGTTTTGTAGTTTTGCGTAATCGCCATTTTATTAAATGTGACCGTTTAGGCGGTCACTTAAAAAATCATAAAGCAAGCCATGTTAATTGTCAGCGTTTAAACGATTTTTTTAAGTGGACTAAAATCTCTATAACCTGATTTTTCACAGTTTTTTCACCATTAACAATCCGATCCGCATGTTTTTTTAATTCATCATCAAAGAACAGACTACGAGAATCTGACAGATAAAAACACATTTCTTCCATTAACTCTTCTTTGGTTGTTTCGTTGTTCTTGACATCACGAAGTAATCGACGACAAAGAGTGATGTCCATTGGTGTGTTGAGATGAATAGCTATATCCGTCGTCTTTCAAAATTGCTTTTTGTTGGCTGCGCTTGCTCACTCCGGTCACATAATCTCTATTAAAAGTCTATTTATCAATCTATTGGATATTTGTAGCTTATTATAAATTATCCAGCCAGCCCCTAAGAAATATCGTAAAAGGTGTCGCAGATTCGCTGGCTGGTGGTTTTTTTATGGCAACCGAGCTACTTTGGCCTCTACAACGACACCCAGAATATGAATTTTATCACTGAGTGGTATCATATTATATTGGGAATTCAGTGGCTTAAGATAAGCATCATACCCTTCCGTAATCAATTGCTTGAACGTCAGTTCCTTTTCTCCTTCAAGCTTTGCAACAACCAAATTATTGGTGATGGGTTTTATCTCCGGATCAACCAAAATAATCATTCCTTGCGGTATGCTCAAGCCATTTGGTGAATTCATTGAATCATCTTTTACTTCCAGCCAAAAAGCACGGTATGAACATTCAACAGAAGTATCGTACTGTTTAATATTGTTTCTATGGTATAGCGATATAGGTTCTTCACACCAATTTCCAGCATCAGCCCAGTTGAGTAACGGGTATTGCCTGTAATAGGTTACATTATCAACCAAAGTCATATTATCGCCATAGACTGCGGTCAGCAGTTTCCTTGCTTGTTTGTCTAGTGATGGACTGAAATCATTAATGGTAACTCCTAATCTGTTGGCGAAATCGGCAGCTATCTCCAAATTAAGGGCATTTGTGCCATTAAGATAGTGTGAAATAGCCCCCTGACTTTTGCCAAGCTCGTCCGCAAATTTTTCCTGAGAGATGCCTAATTGTTTTTTCTTTGACTCAAATATGTCTTTCAAACGCTTGGCATCTGCGAGTTGTTCTGTTGTAAGTTTCTTTTTCATGCACGCATTTTAATACCAATGCTATTGAAATGATAAATACTAAAAGTATTGAAATATTTAATACTTTGGATATTATTTGAGAAATACAGGAGGAAAATATGGAAAAAATACCATTATCAGAATATGTGAAGCAGAATGGACAAGCCAAAACAGCAAGTTTGGTTGGTGTTCATCAAACTGCTATCAGTAAGGCATTACGGGCTGGTCGTAAAATATTTTTGATTCGTCAGGAGGATGGTAGTTATAAAGCGGAAGAGTGTCGGCCATTTCCTAGTCAGAAACAGATTGTATAGCGAAGAAAAAGAACATTAGGGGAATTAGGCAGTATTATTTACTGATTAACTTTAGTTATTTCATTGATTTTATTCTTATACATTTTGTGTATATTGTCTCGGAGAAAATATGGAGTATCACTTTCGTCATTATATTAGTGCAATGGGGAGTATTTTAGATATTATGCCCACAAATGATTACCAAAGAATTTTGGACAATGAACAAGATTTAAAAAATCAAATTGGTTCTGATTGTTTGGGGCCTCTTCCTCCTCCTGATGTTTTGAAGGACTATGAATCCATTCTTTCTGGTAGCACAGAGAGAATATTATCGTTCAGAGAAAAAGAGCAAAAATTTCAGTATGATAATCAAAAGCTGGCACTGGATGGCATGATAAAAAAGGATAGAAGAGGGCAATGGATGGGTTTTTCTATTGCAATGTTTATTTTAATTATCGCTACGTTTTTTGCACTCAGAGGTGAAATGGTGTTTGCAGGAACACTAATTACAATTGATTTAATTGGGTTAGCGGCAGTATTTGTTATAGGAAGAAAGTTAGGTGCTAAGTGATTTTGTTATGTCAGTAATGATCAGAGCATTTAGAGATGAGTTTTTTACTTAGTGTTTTTATGATTTTTTATTTTTAGTATTCTTGCTGCATATTAAGATATTACGTAATTTATATCGATAAATATAAAAAGTTTTTGTATTATATTTATTGGCTATAAATGTAATGTATTAGTGTGCTATGGAGAACTAATATGGATATAAAAACCTTATGTAAGCTTTATCAGTCAGAAAAAAATATTAAGTATCTTTTTTTCTGGGGACATAAAACTAAAAATTCTGGTCTTGTCACAAAATCTTGCTTAAGTCAGTGGTATCCAGCGCAATTTATTGTAGATGGTGTCAAAAGGACAATTCTAATATTTATAATCCATTAACATGGAATGGATTGAATTTATTAGGTTTTGCTCTGATGACTGTGCGTGAAAGATTAAAAAATAGGATAAGATAAATGACACAGCTAACAGTAAGGGATTCTGATCGGTTTTCTGGCAAGAAAGTTATCATTGTTCATGGTTATATTGCTTCACCTTCATCACACTGGTTTCCCTGGTTAAGTAAAGTGCTGACTGAACAAGGGGCAGAAGTGATTGTGCCAGAAATGCCCGATTCCTTATCACCTAAGCCTGAAGCATGGGCCAAAAAATTAACTGAGGTAGTGCCTAAAACAGACGGTAACACAATTTTTATTGGCCACAGTCTTGGTTGTGTGACTTTACTTCGGTATTTAGAGGTAATATGCTCCACAACCGATCAAATTGGTGGGTATATTTTGGTTTCAGGATTTGATTCCATGCAGTGTACATTGCCAGAGTTAGCAAATTTCACTTTCCAACCATTGAATTATGTCCTCTTGCGCGAAGTAACAAAACACCGTATTTCCATTATCTCTTCCAATGATGAAATTGTTTCTCCTCAATCATCCTATGCTCTTGCCAATTCGTTGCAAACCGAAATCATTAATATTGAAAATGCAGGCCATTTTCTTGATAGAGACAGTTTTACCCGTTTGCTTCCTATTTATGATGTACTGAAAACTATCGTATCAGGATAAATACTAAGAACTCAGCTCTTGGTCATGTTTTTAGCATAGTGGGCGATATTCGCTCACTATATCTCTTTTTAGCTCATTATCCCTTTGCTGTTTCACCTAAGTTATCATCAAATAAAACAAATGTTTTGTGAAACAAGTTTATGTATTTTTAAGCTTCTTATTGCGTTGTTTGATGTATTAGTCATGGGCAATATGATTAACCAGAACAATACTATTGCCGTCCACTCCATTTTGGGTAGAGGTACAGACATGATTATTTCCGCTTCAACTGATTATCGGGCTGCTGCACAGGCTAAATTACCCCCTTTCCTGTTCCACTATATTGACGGTGGAGCTTATGCAGAGCATACCCTTAAACGCAATACCGAGGACTTATCTCACATTGAACTACGTCAGCGTGTACTGAAAGACATGTCTGAATTGGATCTGGAAACCCGTTTATTTGGGGAAAAAATGACAATGCCTGTGGCATTGGCTCCCGTTGGATTAAGTGGGATGTACGCTCGTCGGGGGGAAGTACAGGCTGCGCGGGCTGCTGCTAAAAAGGGTATTCCATTCACGTTATCGACGGTATCAATATGTCCGATTGAAGAAGTTGCTTCTGCAATTGAACGTCCAATATGGTTTCAGCTTTATGTACTGAAAGATCGTGGTTTTATGCGTAATGTTCTGGAAAGAGCAGAGGCGGCCGGCGTTAAAAATCTGGTATTTACTGTTGATATGCCTGTACCCGGTGCTCGTTATCGTGATGCACATTCAGGTATGAGTGGCCCAAATGCTTCTTTACGGCGTTTTTTGCAGGCGATAACGCATCCACAGTGGGCGTGGAATGTTGGCTTGATGGGTAAACCCCACGATCTCGGTAACATATCTAAATATCGCGGTATATCCACCAAATTGGGAGATTATATTGGCTGGTTGGGAAGCAATTTTGATCCATCCATATCGTGGAAAGATTTAGAGTGGATCCGCGATTGCTGGAAAGGGCCAATGATTATTAAAGGTATCCTCGATCCTGACGATGCTAAGGATGCTGTCCGTTTTGGCGCGGATGGTATTGTGGTTTCTAATCACGGAGGGCGCCAGTTGGATGGTGTTCTTTCAACCGCCAGAGCTTTACCAGCTATTGCCGATGCTGTCAAAAATGACATTACTATTCTGACTGACTCCGGTATTCGTACCGGGTTGGATGTAGTACGAATGATCGCATTGGGTGCTGACAGTGTTTTATTGGGACGCGCTTTTGCTTATGCATTGGCAGCAGCCGGAGAAGCAGGAGTTTCTAATTTATTGGATCTGATTGATAAAGAAATACGGGTTGCAATGACATTGACGGGAGCAAAGTCCATTGCAGAAATTAATTCAGATTTGCTGGTCGATAAGTGAACGTAAAATTAGTGACTTTAGGCAGTTGTGTGTTCTGATTGATAGTCAGCAGAAACGGAATTGTTTTGCTGACTATTTTTCATCAGATGCCGATAGGGCGGTATCCTTGCCATTCTGGTTTATCTGGCTGACCGTGAGGGTTTTCAGTCAGATGAACATGGTAGCCGCTGATTTGCCCCAAAAGCAGGCAGTCATCAACATCTTTTAGGTTGTCTTTATGTAGTTGATCATAACCAGTGAGCAAATATTTTTTAGCTTTTTCTTTTGCATCTTCTACGCTATGAGCAACGAAAAATCCGAACTCATGGGCTTCTGCCAGAGAGTGATTTTGGTAACCTCCCATGTTTACGAAATAGAGGTTCATCTCTCCGTGGTATTCGTTATCGCTGAGGGAAATATCATAACCGTCGGCCCATGTGACTGGCATATAACCATCCAGATGAAGTTTATCTTTATCACCAAACCAGACATCACGTAATACAGGGTATGCTTCTTCAATCTTATTCACTGCAACAAACTGGACATCATGAACTTCGATATTGGATTTTCCAGCGTTTCCACCAAGATAAAACATATATAGCTGAATCATATCCTTCCTTAATTACTTGAATACTTTTGAATGGCTACGTTTGAAAACAAAAAAGTTATTGATTTAAAAAACTATTTTCCCATAAGAAAATAATTTTGCTTTTCCTGTCAGATAAACACGTTCTCCTTGTATTTCGCATAATATATCGCCGCCTCTATCTGATAACTGACGGGCACGAAGTACCGATTTATTGAGCCTTGTTCCCCAGAAAGGTGCCAGAACACAATGAGCCGAACCTGTGACAGGGTCTTCATTAATGCCTTTTGCTGGAGCAAAATAGCGCGAAACAAAGTCGGTAGATAAATCGCCAGAGGCAGTAATGGCAAGCCCTGATAGCGGAAGGGCGGCTATTTTATCAAAGTGTGGTTGGGCATGAAGAACTTGATCGGCAGAATCCAGTACACAGATATAACGATCATGGGAAGTAAATACCTCGCTGATCTCTTGGCCTAAAGCCTCTTGCATGATGGGAAGAAGTGTTTTCTCTTCTTGGTAACCAGCGGCAGGAAAGTCTAATGTAAAAACGCCATCCTGATGGGTGACACGAAGTTCTCCAGAACGGGTTTTGAATGTAATTGGATTATTTTGATAAGAATGTTGTTCAACGAGAACAAAAGCTGTTGCCAGTGTTGCATGCCCACATAAATTGACTTCCACTCTGGGAGTAAACCAGCGTAGGTGATCGCCAACTAAAAAAGCCGTTTCTGAAAGGTTGAACTCGGCAGCAATGGCAATTAATGTTTCATCTGATAACCATTCGTCCAGTAAGACAACAGCAGCAGGATTACCGGAGAAGGTTTTTTCTGTAAAAGCATCGACATGATAAATAGGGTATGAGCGCATCAGAAACTCACTTTGCTGTTAAAAAATGTGATCTAGCATGTTGGAATTGTTATTGTTTGTAAATGGTTATTTTTTTGACTCTGGAACTACCCATTACTAGTAGTTGATCTAAGGTGGTAATGATTATTAAATAATAATACTTGCAATAGTTACACTAGGGGATTTATGAAAATAAAAGGGATACATAGCCTGTTTTTTCTTACGGTAATTGGTTGTTCTCAGGCATCAGCGTATGATTTCAGCTACAAAAGTGATATACCCGCTGATAACAAACCTTCAGAAGAATATCTGAAAAAAAGGGAAGAATTGGGCACCAATTATTGGAACATTAATAAGTTAGCACAAGACAATGCCCTGGCTGAGAAACGAGAAGAAGAGTTGAAGGAATACAGCGAAAGACACGATTCGAAAATGTATACTGGGCTTCCTTCCGACTGGGATTATGCCAAAAAAAGGTATCTTATGAATGGATTGCCCCCCCAATACAACGAGTCCGCCGGATTCCAAAAACTGGGATTTTCTTACCAAATAAAGGAAAGGCATTTTTTCAACGAAATGACCCCCCGTTCAGCCCGACGCAAATGTTATCGTGAAACCAGACAGAAATTGGAGAAAGAACGAGGTAATCTCTATTCCGAGATGGAGATCTCCGATGCTTGTGGGAGATGGTGATGGTTATTATATGATTTAATAGATAACTTTCATCTGCCAGAACTCAGGCAGCCACGTAAAAAAATGGCTGCCTTAGGGCATTTTAATGAAGACTGACTAATGCATATTATCACTATATAAAGACGGCATATCTTTAGGGCGTGTTTTAAAACGGCGGTGTAACCACATGTATTGCTCTGGAGCTTGCATAATTTCCCGCTCGATCACCTTATTCATGAAGGTTGCCGCCTCGACTTCACCTTTTTCAGGGAAATTTTCTACAGCGGGTTGAATAATCAGCTCATAACCTTTTCCATCAGGTAATCTGCGTGGTGTAAAAGGTAATAAAGCTGGATTGGATAATCTAACCAGAATTGAAGTTCCAGTTGTTGTTGCGGCATGTTCAACAGCAAATAATGGAGCGAATACACTTTTACGTGGACCATAATCATGATCTGGTGCGTACCAAACGATTTCACCATTTTTCAGGCAACGGATCATTCCCTTGACATCTTTTCTGTCCAACATGTATTTGTTGGAACGTAAACGTCCCCAGGTTTGTAGCCAATCGATAACTGGATTATCATTCGGGCGATAAACCCCGATGCCTGGATTGAGCATACCAAAAATACGGGCTCCCAGTTCCAGTGTCAGAAAATGGATCCCAATTACGATGATCCCCTGACCTGTGGCTTGTACTTTTTGGATGTTCTCTCGTCCTGTAATTTTGAACCAGTGTTTAATTCTCCAGTCAGGCCAGAACCAAGCCATACCGGTTTCAAATAGCCCCATACCAACAGATTCAAAGTTTTTGACCAGCCATTTATTCCGTTCCTCCGGTGGCATATTAGGAAAACAGAGAGCCAGATTGCGTTCAGCGATTTTGGCTCGTTTTTTCAAAAAACGCTGTGATAACCGACCAAGCCGGGTTCCTATCCAGTAAATTATGGGGTAAGGAAGTAAGACCAGCAGATAGAGTATGCCGATACCTAGCCAAGTCAGCCAGTACCGGGGATGTAAAAGTGAACGATGAAAAGAAGGCGCTTGTATCATGTGTTTTCAGTGTATTAAAGATAATAATCTAACTATAAGAAACTATTTTATAAGGTCTTAAGAGTAATACAGGGGGGTATTGTGACACTTTTTAGTAGAATATCGAAATACCGAGGCACTAAATGATTCATCAATTGATAACAAATAGAAACTTCCCCCATGCCCTGGCTATGCTGTGCTAGGGTATGATTATGATATTCCTCAGCATCATATTCAAATAATTGTTTTATTCCGGTAGAAATTGCTCAAAGTGATACTGTGATAAGCAAGCTAGTTTGGGGATTAAGCTGATTCAGAACAGGGATTGATAGATCTGGGTCACAGAAAAAAGTAATATTGCAGGGAATAAAAACCTCAAATGTAGTGTGTGGGGTTTCTGGTTAAAATTGTCGGTAATGATCTAGTGTGGACACGCTGTGAACACAGACGGACATAAATGTATAAATATCAACAAACTACAAGGGTATTTTGAACACCATGCCAGTGTTACATAACCGTATTTCTAATAAAGAGCTGAAAGAGCGCATGTTGGCTGAAGTAGAGCCGCGCACAACTATTTCTTTTTATAAGTATTTTACTATTTCTGAACCACAGGTCTTTCGCGATAGCTTGTATCAAAAATTCACTGAATTATCAGTCTTTGGGCGGGTTTATATCGCCAAAGAGGGTATCAATGCGCAAATTAGCATACCTTCCAAAAATGTTGATGCTCTGAAAACATTATTGGATGCAACGGATCCTGCCTTGTATAACCTGCGACTCAATATTGCGCTGGAAGATGATGGCAAGTCATTTTGGGTATTACGTATGAAAGTGCGTGAACGCATTGTTGCTGATGGTATTGATGATGAAACTTTTAATCCGTCAAAAACGGGTGAATACCTGAAAGCCGCTCAGGTAAACCAAATGCTGGATGATCCTAATACTGTGTTTGTCGATATGCGTAACCATTATGAATATGAAGTTGGGCATTTTGAAAACGCAATTGAGATCCCATCGGATACATTTCGTGAACAATTGCCGATGGCAGTAGAAATGTTGAAAGATGATAAAGATAAAAATATCGTTATGTATTGTACTGGCGGGATACGTTGCGAAAAAGCGAGTGCCTACATGCTCCACAATGGTTTTAATAACGTTTACCATGTAGAAGGTGGCATTATTGAGTATGCCCGCAAAGCAAAAGAGCAAGGTTTACCTGTTCGCTTTATTGGTAAAAACTTTGTTTTTGATGAGCGTATGGGAGAGCGTATTTCTGAGGACGTTATCGCTCATTGTCATCAGTGTGGTGCAATTTGTGATAGCCACACTAACTGTAAAAATGATGGATGCCATTTGCTATTCATTCAATGTCCATCCTGTGCAGAGCAGTTTGAGGGATGTTGTAGCGATGCTTGTCGGGAAGAAATGTCACTCCCTGAAGATGAGCAACGTGCTCGCAGGGCAGGAAGAGAAAATGGGGCTAAGATTTTTAATAAATCTCGTTATCGGTTAAATGACGGTCTAAATATTACCTCATTGCAATTCAATAAGTAATAAATTTATCTTAAGTATCTTCTCTCAAGCAGATACAAAAATTGGCGTAATAATACTTAAGTTATTACGCCAATTTAGTTATTTTTGTAGTGTTAGCAGATATACTTAAAAATATTATAAACGAAAAGTAGCTCTATTTTGTTGGTTACTCCTATTTTTTCTATGATATGCCGTTTATGTGAATAAACTGTACTGCTACTTATATTTAGTAATTTGGCAATGTTATAGGTATCTATTTCCAGCATCCAATAATAGATGATCCTGTTTTCTTGTTGACTAAAAATAGAACTTTTTATATTGAAATTGGCAAAATAACGTTGAATATCATGTGATGCCAACTCTCTTAGCCGTGCCAACAACAAGGACAGATTCTTTTTTGGTAAGATAAAATCTTTATTAGTCAATTGGATATGATTTTCTATCCATGGGTATGGTTTATCAAGATAGATATATATACGGGTATCACGAACTAATGAAATCAATAACTTCATTTGTTCACAATATGAACTGTGATGACCATAATGTGTCATATTCATCAGAACAATATCAGGCGAAAATATTGACAGAATATTTATCGCCTCCTGAATTGAATGAGCTTCTGTTGGAAGGATATCTGTATTTTCTTTTAGAGATTCAATGATCCCAAGACGTGTATAATGACACTCATCAATGATTAATAATTTCATTAATTGAACATCCTTGTTCTATAGCGGTTATCATTAAATGAATTAGGTCGCTTGATATTTCAAAACCAAGCCAACGAACATAGCGGTATGATACAGTATTGTACAGAATAATAAACTATATAAATGATTTTATCGGCTGAAATTTGTTTTGATACTCATGTTGGACACTCAGTGTATTGAGTGTCCAGTTGTGTTTGAATTTTCAAGTTTGTTGTTAATGTTTCGTATAGTCAAGTTGAGTGTATTCCGATGATTCAATCTTTTCGATTCCAGCCTGCAAGATTAGGATCAGTTGTTTTGCAACCCCTGTTGTCAACCACAATGTTTTGTCAATACTAACATTATCTGTGGCTTGATCTTGGGAGGATAAGTAATGAAGACGAATCATCATGGCGTCGTAGGCATCTACGATACTGATGTCCCAACCTACAACTGGATGGGTTTGGATTATTTCATTTTTTTGCCCCATATAACCTCCTAATCAGACTACAGCACCTTGATTGATATAATTGACTAAGAGCAGTGGAACTCATCTAAGGATGAGCAGTTGCAGTATAAACCTTTTTATCAATCTAATACTACAACCAGTTGTAGAAACCAGATATTGGTCATTTTATCTGATAATAAGAAACTAAAACTTTTGTGAATTAAACTTGCTTAAGCATGAATTACTGTTACTTCCCATCTTGCATCTTCTCCAGCCAGGAATGGAATCAGTTTTTCACCAGCATGTTCGATATATTCGGTAATTGGTGTAGGCTTGCGTATAAGCTCAATAAATCCCTCATTAACCGGTAAATCATAAAATTTCGGGCCATTTAGAGAGCAGAATGCTTCGAAGTGATGCATTGCATCCATTTCTTCGAACACAGTGGCGTAGGCAGCCAAAGCCGTAGGTGCATTGAAGACACCAGCACAACCACAGGAGGATTCTTTACGATGCAATAAATGAGGGGCGGAGTCTGTTCCCAAGAAGAAACGGTCACAACCACTGGCGATGGCTGAACGTAACGCTTCTTGATGAATATTACGTTTTAATATCGGCAGACAATAGAGATGAGGGCGGATACCACCGACCAACATATGATTACGGTTAAACATCAAGTGTTGTGGTGTTAGTGTCGCTCCTAATTTATCGTTGCTTTCAAGAACGTATTCGGCAGCTTCTTTAGTCGTAATATGCTCAAAAACAACTTTCAGATCAGGGAATTGTTTACGTAAAGGTTCCATCACTTGTTCGATGAAGCGGGCTTCCCTATCAAAAATATCAATATGAGCTGCGGTAACTTCACCATGAATTAATAGAGGCATGCCCAACTTTTCCATCGTTTCCAATAAAGGATATATCTTTTGTACGTCAGAAACACCATGGCTGGAATTAGTTGTTGCATTTGCGGGATAGAGTTTACAGGCTGTAAAAATGCCCTCGTTATAGCCGATTTCAATTTGTGAGCTATCTGTTGAATCCGTCAGATAGCATGTCATCAGTGGTTCGAATGAATGCTCTGACGGAATGGCTGCCATGATCCTCTCTTTATAGGCTCTGGCGCTGGCAATATCTATTACAGGCGGAACAAGGTTGGGCATGACAATAGCTCGGCCAAAAAAGCGGCTGGTATGGGGGACAATGGTTTTCAATATATCACCATCGCGAAAATGAACATGCCAGTCGTCAGGGCGGCGGATTTTAATAGTATAAGTTTCAGTAGTCATGGAACCGGCTCCAGAATATAGATGAAAAATGACGGATGCTGATTCAGCATTCCTTAAGCCGGAGGAAGATGATAAAGAGAAAATAGTTAAATAGCTATTATTAAATGATAGAATTCTACATTCTTGCAGAATTAAGTCTTTAATTTTATATAAGTTAGGGTATTCAGAGGAAATTAATCGTATCAAAAAAGGAAAAAATAGAAGTAATAAAACGAGGGTGAATTGAAGTTGGCTCCTCCAACTGGACTCGAACCAGTGACATACGGATTAACAGTCCGCCGTTCTACCGACTGAACTATGGAGGAACTCCTTCAAGACGGGGCGAATATTAATGGCTTTCTTTCTATTTGTCAAAGAAGAAAATCATAATAACGGTTTGTTTGTTGTTAATATGTACTTTGTGCGCTTTTTTTAGCTTTTTCGTGTTATTTTCAGGAAAATAATCAAAATATTACAGAAACAAAATTGATAAATAGGGCATAAGTGGTGAGCATGATCATTGGAGAGCAAAAAGCCCGACTAGCAGAGCTAAAATCGGGCTTCTTAGAATTTGGCTCCTCCAACTGGACTCGAACCAGTGACATACGGATTAACAGTCCGCCGTTCTACCGACTGAACTATGGAGGAATTGCGGTGTTCCTGAGAACGAGGCGAATAATAGGTGAATGGAGACGGGTTGTAAAGCAGAAATAATGAAAAATAAGTTCAAGTGGTTGATGGTTATTCAAGGTGATGATGTTTTATCATTTTTTGTGACGAAATATCACCAATACTATAATTTTTTTATATCTTGTACGTGAGATTAATATCTCGTTGTATTTTCTGAAATGAGATCGCAGAGAAAATTACAGGTAGAACTAATAGGAAAAATTTTAGCGAAAAACATCGTCAGTTTTTTACCCATACAATAGGAACATAAGTAATGATTAGATAGTTGAGGGAAAATGTGTTTGGGTAAGGTAGATGTGGTTATTGGCATCAGTACCAGTGATAAAAGGTAAAAAGCCCGACTAGCAGAGCTAAAATCGGGCTTTTTAGAATTTGGCTCCTCCAACTGGACTCGAACCAGTGACATACGGATTAACAGTCCGCCGTTCTACCGACTGAACTATGGAGGAATTGCTGCGTTCCTGAGAACGAAACGAATAATAGGGGAATACTGAGGAGTTGTAAAGCGAAAAAATAGAAAATAAATTCAATTGGTTAAGTAGTGTTCAGAGTGACAATGTGACGATAGAAAACGTATCTGAGTAAGATAAAAAATTGTTTGTTAGAGTTAGAGATAGCCCACAAAGGGGGAGATAGCAAAAAGCCCGATTAGCAGAGCTAAAATCGGGCTTCTTAGAATTTGGCTCCTCCAACTGGACTCGAACCAGTGACATACGGATTAACAGTCCGCCGTTCTACCGACTGAACTATGGAGGAATTACTGGGTTCCTGAGAACGAGGCGAATATTAACGATGAACTCAGAGAGTGTCAACGCAAAAATTCTATTTTTCTATTGGTTGCTCATCATATGAGCGCATTGTGCTATGAATATGCTACTTTGCTGAAATTACATATTTTTGTTCAACCTTAGGAGATTGAAAATAAGGCGATTGTTCTGAACACGCAATCATAAAATACATCATAAAAACAAATTCCGTCTTTTCGCCTGATGATTCGTTTGATTTCATTCTTTATTTCGTTAGATACATTTGGGTGAGCAAGTATTGTGTTGACAGCATCCTGTGATACTTTTTCATCAACGAACCACTCACCGTTGTAGCAGACGCGTAAATCTAGTACATCAATGTCTTCAAAATGATAAACCGGCTTGATATCAAATAGCAGAACGGCAGCCATGGCGAAAAAAAGCATGGTAAATAGGATAAGTGACCAAACGCCAAAATAGGGGGCATACCACATCAGTACAGCGAGGAAGGCATAAGCAACGATCATCGCCAAAAACAGGTATGGATGCTGGTGAATAAAGATGCTATTAAAGTGCACCTTACCATCTCGATGCTCTGCGAGATTGATCCGCTCAAGATCCTGAATCAATATCTGTTTGATGATATCCATAATACTAGCCCGATTATTGTAGAAATCTGTTATCGAATTAAAAGTGTTAACATTTTTAAGGTTATCATGCCCAGAGCATCCACCTGTATAGCAATTACTTTTTTTTATTTGCAAAACTGTTATTGTCTGGAAAGAACACGAGAATTTTTTCTTAAGATAAAAGTTGAATAAATCAAATAAAATCATAAATTCATCTATTTATTCGGTTATTCTGTTCTAATATTGAGCGTATAAATTTTTTTTAGATCGATAATACATAAAAAGGTTGCTATTCCTGTGCGGTCATGCGTTAATGCGTCTGGCCTGATAAACAGACCTACTTTATGTACGACATCTTGAGTTAATGCGTTATGTGTAAAAGTGCTATCCTAAGTAGCCTTTGTAGACCGTTTCCTTCTTAGTGCCTCCATAAGTAATAGCTGATACTGGCCAACACATGCCCGAGGTGGCGAGTTTTTTTTGATATATAGGAAAGTCACATGAAAATGACAGGTCAAGTGAAGTGGTTCAACGAGTCCAAAGGTTTTGGTTTCATTACTCCAACTGATGGTAGCAAAGACGTATTCGTTCACTTCTCTGCCATTCAAGGTAACGGTTTCAAAACTCTGGCTGAAGGCCAGAACGTAGAATTCACCATTGAAGATGGTGCCAAAGGCCCAGCAGCAGCAAACGTGACTGCTATCTAATTTAGCCTTCATGCCTTATTAAGCTCGCCATGCTAAAACGCGTTGGCGGGCTTTTTGTTTATAGAATGATTTTTAATAAAAAATAATATCTATATATTATAAACTTCGGTAATTTTTTTTATTGAACAGATGATAAAGATAGCATTTTTTCAAGTTCATTTATTAATTAAGGCCTTTACTTATCCATTTTACCTGATTATACTCCCGGCCAAATTCTATTGGAGTGCTGATAATTGAACAGTCAAAGTTTTAGGTTTAATAAAAAATAATTCGGTAAGCTGTTCATTTACATTCAATTTACTGCTTACCTGAAATGGTGTGCAGTACTACTTAATTTCCACGAGTTGTACTCTCCCGGAAAATCACGCAATGCTGTAGGGCTGCTATTTTAAATCTTTAATTCTTTAAATATAGTATCAACAGGTATGTCGGGGTATCTATAATGCAACTTTATACTCATTCCTTGTTTCCTCCGGGGACATATCAATAACCAGATCGAATTTCTATATTCGGTCCTGTTCCTATTGCACAAAATAAAGAAATTATTTCTTTAGGCTACCCGTTGAACTTTAGCTCAATACAAAAAATGAATAGCGATTAGAGATCGTACCTGTAAAGCGTACGATCATTTTAATTGCAGGCTTGATATTATCTGAAATCTTGAAGCCAATAAATACTCAGCTATAGAAACCCGGAATCAAGTTGGATCCTATACCTAATAGATTTTGGGTTATAGTGTAGAAGCTGTAAATGAGCGGTTGGTAAATGAGCTAAGCCAATGAATAAGTAACCTGGCAGGTAAAAGGAATACATTTATCCATTTTAATATTATTGGGAGAGTGTCATGTTTCTAACATCTATTGCTATTCATTTACTATCTGCTATGTGTTTCGGGGCATTAATTGGTGCAGAACGCCAGTGGCGCCAACGTATGGCAGGATTGAGAACCAATGCCTTAGTTGCCACTGGCGCTGCGGTTTTTATTCTTTGTTCAATATCAACTTCGCCTGATAGCCCCGGACGTATTGCTGCGCAGATTGTATCTGGTATTGGTTTTCTTGGTGCTGGTGTGATCATGAGAGAAGGCATGAATATTCGTGGTTTAAATACAGCGGCAACTTTATGGTGTTCAGCAGGTATTGGGGTCTTGTGTGGGTTAGGGCAATATTGGTCAGCGAGTATTGCAACTGCAATAATTCTATCAGCAAATATTTTGTTGAGAGAAGCGGCTCAGAGAATTAATGCTCAGCCTCAACAATTAGCCTTAGATTTAGAGCAGCGTTATAAAATCCAAATTATCTGTGATATTGGTGATGAAATATTAATCAGGACGCTGATCCTGCAAGCAATTAATGGATTAAACATTCGGCTACAATCATTAAGTAGTACTGATACCCACCAACCAAATAGACTTGAGGTGTGTGCAGAAATATTGGCAACGCCTGCGAAGCAAAAAGAGATCGAATCGATTGTTTGTCGAGTGAGTTTAGAAAAAAGCGTCAGCTCAGTTAACTGGAAAATTGCTGCTGAGTTACCTGCTTAGAATAATTTTATATAAGTAATCTAATTATTTTATAAGGAGTTTATGTGGACGATCCTCCTTCATTTCTTAGTATGAATAAGATGTTGCCTATGAAATAACGTCATTACATTAATAATATAGAATGGTATTGAATATAAATCCTTTCATTAATGATAATGAACATTATTCTCAGTTAGGCAACACCAAAAACTTTATAAATTCTTCTCTATTAGCAAAGAAGAGGTAATCACTATGATGGAAAATTGAATATCGCGTGTATGATTGGGAGTGCCGTCACAAAAACTGATTAATCATTTCAGAAAAGAGTTTATTATAGTGCAACACTTCAACACTTCAACACTTCAACACTTCAACACTTCAACACTTCAACACTTCAACACTTCAACACTTCAACACTTCAACACTTCAACACTTCATAGAATCGTCGGGATAATAAACTGAAGGATAAGTCAATTATCAGATATGGAAGTCAAAGAAAGTAGAGATTTGTTTTCTTTACGGCTACAGAAAAATTGATGAGTTACCTTTTAGTTGTGTTAGTTGGAAGTTATCAATTTTTGTGTAGGAATCACAGAAAAACTACCAATTGATTTTCAAAGGCATAGCAGAAAGGATGTGATCTGTTTGCTGCCATGTGTAGAAAAAGGAGTAGCTATTCCGCTTACTGAAGAAAGTCGTAACAATATCATGTAATTGGTTAGCTACCATAACGAACAAGGTTTCAGGGTGTTAATCTTAGCAATACGTGAATTAAACCTTGATGAAGTGAAACATCTACTTCTGTTACTAACGAAAAAGAGTAAGTATTTCGGTTAAGGTGTTTTCCGAAGATAATTCTGTCATTACCGCTAAAATTTGTCATGATATAGAGTTAGATATTAAGAATATTCTTAGTTGCCTTGATATTGAATGTATGAGTGATGAAAACCTTTCAAAATAAGTGGAATTAAGATCTGTTTTTTCACTTAATCCTTCGGAAAAAAATCATGTACTTTAAAGTCACTACAAAATAATAAGCATGCAATAGATCTTTCTGATGATGGAATAAATGATGTACTGATATTGCAGTATGTTGGAGTATTTATGTGGATATTGGGATGGATATCGCAAAAGAATTTGCAGGTATCATTTTGTTTGATAAAAATCAAATGGCATTAGAAGAAGGCGTAAAAAGATAAGGAAAACGTTTGGTAATATTATGTAGTATTTAAATATGACGGTCAGATCGAATTTTGGAATGTATTTTCTATACTGTTGCCAATGCATTTATTCTATTTTTACCTATGTTAACCATTTATTAATTCGTACAAAACCTAATGTACGATATTTCACATTAAGTCTTTGGAGTGGGATAAAATGGATAAAAGTTTCTTGAGAAAACCTCTCAAATAGGATGTGAAAAATGTGGGGTATTTTATGCTCCGACACTTTCTATTTTCTATATTACAACACATTCTATGTGGTATTTATCTGAACTAATAGTGTATAACATTAAGCCGTATTCCAATCTGAAGAGTAGTGGAAGAGGTGTTATCACAAAAATCAGGTGTACATATGTTGTGCAAAAAACTGATTGTATAAAGTACCATCGTTTTACCTGTATTATTGATGACATTAATAACAATGGCATTAGGTAGTTACATATCATGATCATCATTTACTACTTTCATAAGGGTTAAAACTGTTACCTTGGGAATATTTTCCTTGATTAATTGAGGAAACTGATAAGCTCCTGCATTATCATTCATGTGATAAAACGATTTTATATTCATAGTATTGGTGAATGATTGTGAGTAATTTCCATTAATTAATACCTTATTCTATCTTGAGTAAGAAAATAGCCATCGCAATTTTCGTATCAATAGCTCTGGCTATTAATGACTTTTGGCAGATATTTTGAATAGGTATTGATGTTATTCTTTAACTACGAACCTACTATCATAATAATGATAAACTTAACGAAGTAATAGAATTATTTTTTTACGCTATTTTTTTTATTTGAATTGTTTTATTACATGACTTGTTATTATTTATATTCCAAATTAAGTAAAATAAGACACTATTTGTTTTTATTCCATCTATTGTTTTTTTGCATTCTACTTAAACTATAAATTACTTTTTAAATTTAGTTTTGCGCTGTATAATAATTTATTGGTTAATTTGCCTTTTGTAATTATTTTGTTTCTGAATTTATCCTATTTAAGGAAATTAATATTAGGAAAATAGGTTATTTTGTACTTGATATGTCAGTTTATAAACTGGTCGGATGAGTGTTATAATCATCGATTATTCTTAACATTTATGAAGTTGTGGAGGATATATATTATAATTTTTTCTTATGTTTTTGGCTTGTGGAGTGCTCAGCGGTTGTAAATAACCACCAATGGGGTTTTCGTTAAAAAAATGTCAAAAGCTATCATTCTGTGCGTTATTTTTAATAAATAAAATTTATCAATTGTAATGGCTTGGTAATGTGGTACTGGCATTGTTATGTGGTAGGATTTGTTAGGGTATCGGAGACTTGTTGATTACTATTGCTCTGGGGTGAAGATGCAGATGTTTTTTTATTTCAACATCATACTGTATTTTATCTTATTTTTGTGATCTGTGCGATACTTGTACTCTAAGTGATGTTGATGTCGCCTCGGTCACTGTATGAAAATGGTGCAATCGTAAATTAAAAATGATCAGAGTGGTATCTTTTCAATAACTAGTATTCACATATGATTAATAAATTTGGCATAACTATGATCTAAATCAACTAATAGTGGAAGATGAGTACCTATCCACATTATCAGGAAACAATTTTTAATAATATTTTGATAATTTAGCTAAAGAAAGGATTTTTTATCGTTATTTTAAATTTATAAGTTTAATAGATCGTACAAAACAAAAAATGGTCTCTAATATTTTTATTTAAATAATTTAACTTATTAATTATGGACTATTTTTTGTTTTCTTTTGCTTGAATAGTTAATGAGCTAGAATCATAATAAAAAAAGGTAGTTTTGTGATGTATGTCACATAGTATTTAAAATGACATATATTCTCCGTTGTATAAATTGATGATTCAGGAGTAAAGTTAATTAGTATTAAGAATATTCTTAATCAATTGTGGCAAGTTCATTATCCAGATGACGCAATAATACTTTTACAATCCATTACCGAAATATTTTAGAAATTGGGCGATCCCAAGAGTAATACAAAGGACAGTTACTGCTCTGGCTAAAGATGTATATTTCAGTTATGTCGGAGATTATTGAATCTCATGCTACTGGTAATTTTGTCGTGAGTGATTCTTTGATCACTTAATTGATTTTTTCATGTAATCGGACGGGATATATAGAAATGAGTACGGTTGAATTGCTCAAACATATTTATGACATAAATTTATCGTATTTGCTTTTAGCACAACGGCTAATTAACCATGAGAAAGCGTCTGCGATGTTCCGTTTAGGTATTAGTGAATCTATGGCTGATACATTGGCCGAGCTGACATTGCCTCAGTTAGTAAAATTAGCTGAAACAAACCAACTGATTTGCCATTTTCGGTTTGAAGATCACGAAACTGTACAGCAGTTGACGAAGGAATCACGGGTGGATGATTTGCAGCAAATCCATACAGGGATCTTGCTATCTACCCATCTTTTTCAACAGTTATCCACTCAGGATGACGCTTCAATCAAGAAAAGAGCATAAAGATGGTTGAGAAAAGTATTGTCCAGGAAGCTAAAGATATCCAGTTGGCAATGGAACTCATCACTTTAGGCGCACGGTTGCAGATGCTTGAAAGTGAAACGCAATTAAGCCGGGGAAGGTTGATCAAACTGTATAAAGAATTGCGGGGAAGCCCTCCGCCTAAAGGGATGCTCCCCTTTTCGACGGATTGGTTTATGACTTGGGAACAGAATATTCATTCTTCCATGTTCTACAATGCTTACCGTTTCCTGTTGAAAAGTGGACATTGTGCTGGTGTTGAGGCTGTAGTAAAGGCTTATAGATTATATCTTGAGCAATGCCCTCCAGCGAGTGAAGATGGGCCCGTTTTGGCTCTAACCAGAGCCTGGACTCTCATTCGTTTTGTTGACAGTGGGATGTTGCAGCCAACCGAGTGTCGCTGCTGTGGTGGGACTTTTATCACACATGCTCACCAACCGGTAAATAGTTTTGTTTGTAGTCTTTGCCAGCCGCCTTCAAGAGCAGTAAAAAAACGTAAACTTTCTACGCAATCTGCCGATACTAATTCACAACTGCTGGATGGATTTGCTCAGCAAGCTATGTGAATTTAAATGGGAAAGTGAAAATTAGGTTACAGGTTTTGGTTACTCTGGCCTGTAATCTACACCCATCCTCTTCCTCATTGACTAGTTCGCCCTGTTCAAATCCCATCTGCTCACCAACTTAGCTAAAGGATATCGCGTGTTAGTACTTTTAGGATATATCATGGTTTTCGGTGCGGTAATTGGTGGCTATCTGCTTGTCGGTGGTCACATGGGCGCACTTTATCAGCCAGCGGAATTTTTGATTATTACAGGTGCGGGCATTGGTGCTTTTATCGTGGGTAACAATGGCAAGGCGATAAAGGCTACATTACGTGTTTTACCAAAAGTATTGCGTAGATCAAAATACAATAAAGCGATGTACATGGATCTGATGGCTTTACAGTTTCGTCTGCTATCCAAATCCCGCCAACATGGGCTTTTGGCTCTGGAGCGTGATATTGAGAATCCGCAACAGAGTGATATCTTCACACAGTATCCCCGCTTACTAAAAGATCCTTATCTGATGAACTTCATCACGGATTATATGCGCTTGATCATCAGCGGTAATATGAATCCACATGAAATCGAAGCCCTGATGGATGAAGAAATCGAGACTTATGAGCAGGAAAGTGAAATTCCTGCAACCAGTCTGACAATGGTGGGAGATTCATTACCGGC
Organism: Xenorhabdus siamensis; assembly: GCF_037996745.1. NCBI lineage: Bacteria > Pseudomonadati > Pseudomonadota > Gammaproteobacteria > Enterobacterales > Morganellaceae > Xenorhabdus > Xenorhabdus siamensis. The sequence continues at coordinate 52,428 of NZ_JBBMXE010000017.1, read as the reverse complement.
ATTTGGGATCGTTGCGGCCGTGATGGGGGTAGTTCATGCGTTAGGTTCGGCTGATCGGCCAGCAGGAGAACTCGGAGTATTAATTGCTCACGCAATGGTAGGAACATTTCTGGGGATCTTACTGGCTTACGGTTTTGTCTCGCCTCTAGCGACTTTGTTGCGTCAGCGCAGTAGTGAGCAGGTAAAAATGATGCAATGTATTAAAGTTACTCTGCTTTCCAGCATGAATGGTTATGCCCCACAAATTGCGGTTGAATTTGGTCGTAAAACATTATTTCTCACAGATCGTCCTTCATTTACAGAACTTGAAGAGCATGTTCGTAGGGTTAAGGCCCCTGTACAACAAGAAGCTGAAGACTAATTATGAGAGCGAATAATGTTTCTGTTATCAGAATAAAAAAGCGCAAAAAACATGGTCATGGTCATAGTGGTGGCTCATGGAAAATTGCGTATGCCGACTTCATGACTGCAATGATGGCTTTCTTTCTGGTTATGTGGCTGGTATCTATCGCCAGTCCACAGGAATTGACCAGTATTGCAGAATATTTCCGTACCCCTTTGCAGGTTGCAATCAATAAGGGGAAACAGAGTAGTGATAATACAAACCCGATCCCTGGGGGAGGGGATGACGTTTTCCAGCAGGATGGAGAAGTTTTCCGTCAGAACAAGCAAGTTGAAGCTAGTGAGGAAACTCGTCGTTTGGATCGGTTGCGTCAACAACTTGATCACCTGATCATCACTGATCCTCGTCTCAAAGAACTGCGTCCGCACTTATTGATTGACATGATGGATGAAGGTTTACGCATTCAAATCATCGACAGGGAAAATCGTCCGATGTTCCTGATTGGTAGTGCGAAAGTTGAAAACTATATGAGCGATATTTTGCGGGCAATTGCACCAATTCTGAATACCATTCCAAATAAGATCAGCCTGTCTGGGCACACTGATAATTTGCAATATATCAATGGACAACGTGGTTACAGTAACTGGGAGCTCTCTTCAGACCGTGCAAATGCATCAAGACGAGAGTTGCTAATTGGTGGCTTAGAGGAGTCCAAAGTCCTGCGGGTTGTTGGTATGGCATCCACCGTCAGTATGCAGAAAGATATTGCTCCCGATGCTCCTGTTAATCGTCGTATCAGCATTATTGTTTTGAATAAGGAAGCAGAAAAACGGATTGAGCAGGAAAACAGCGGCGGTAACGCCATGACTGCAAGCAGTAGTATGGATATGCAAGACGTCATCAGAATGGATTCGAATGAGGGAACGCCTTCTCAGCAACCCACCAGACAATCCAATGAAATCACAACGCCCGGACAGCCAAAAGTAGAATCGGCAAGTGATACTAATAAGGTGACAGAGTAAGTAACGATGGATATTACCGCGTTTTATCAGACTTTTTTTGATGAAGCAGATGAGCTATTGGCGGATATGGAGCAACATTTATTGCTGCTTAATGCCGATGAACCTGATCATGAACAGCTAAATGCCATCTTTCGCAGCGCCCACTCTATTAAGGGGGGCGCTGCGACATTTGGTTTTACCAAGCTACAACAAACTACACATGTATTGGAAAATCTGCTGGATAGTGCCAGACGTGACGAAATACGCCTGACAACTGACATTATCAACCTGTTTTTAGAAGCGAAAGATATTATGCAGCAACAATTGGATGCCTATAAAAGTTCTCAGGAGCCAGATGAAGATACATTCAATTATATCTGCGAGACATTGCGTCAGCTTGCATTAGAGTTACAAGAAGATCAGCAGCGGGAAGAACAGCAAAATATGGAAGTTTTGACTGCAATATCTGAAGTTGAGCCTGTAATGGAAGAGACTATCCAACATGCGACAGAAAGTCAGGCAGAGAAGGAAGTACAAGCAGTAACAACAGATCAACCTGGACAATCAGAAGAAAAAAGCTCTCCGGCTGTGGCAATAGATCAGGGCAGGATCCGTGTTCATCTGTCTGGGTTGAAAGAGCGTGAAGTTGCTTTGATGAAAGATGAACTCGGACATCTTGGAGAGGTTTATGACGTTGAACAAACCACAGATAGCCTTGAGGCCTCATTAATCACATCTGCAACAGAGGATGATATTACTGCGGTATTGTGTTTTGTGGTTGAACCTGAGCAGATAACTTTTTTGCCTGTATCGGATCTCCAACCGACAGAATCAAAAACTGAAGAAAGTACGACATCATCCGATACTACAACGACAAATACTGTCATAAATAATGTGGCATCTGATACTGTCGATAGACCACAGTCTGTTAATACGAATAATGCAAATAGTACAAATAGCGCGAAGAAAAAAGCAGACGTACATGACGTTGGTCGTCCGGCACCGCGTCCAGTAGCAGGATCACCGCGTCAACGTGTGGAATCTTCCAGCATTCGTGTGGCTGTTGAGAAAGTGGATCAACTCATCAATCTGGTAGGTGAGCTGGTGATCACTCAATCTATGCTGGCGCAGCATTGTGATGCTTTAGAGCCGACAAAACACAGTGAACTGTTGAGTTGCATGGCTCAATTGCAGCGCAACTCTCGTGACTTACAAGAGTCTGTTATGTCGATCCGCATGATGCCGATGGAATATGTTTTCAGCCGTTATCCACGCTTAGTGCGGGATTTGGCAGGAAAATTGAATAAAAAAGTAGAACTGACATTAATCGGCAGCTCAACAGAGTTGGATAAGAGTTTGATTGAGCGAATTATCGATCCGCTTACGCACTTAGTGCGCAATAGTCTTGACCACGGTATCGAAATCCCGGAAAAACGTCTTGCAGAAGGTAAACCGGAAACGGGTAATTTAACTCTTGCTGCGGAGCATCAGGGCGGCAATATCTGTATTGAAGTTATTGATGATGGTGCAGGGCTAAATCGAGAGAAAATCTTAGCCAAAGCTCAGTCTCAGGGGCTGACGGTGAGTGAAAACATGAGCAACGAAGAAGTGGCTATGTTGATTTTTGCTCCCGGATTTTCTACCGCGGAAGTGGTCACAGATGTTTCCGGCCGTGGAGTGGGGATGGATGTGGTTAAACGTAACATTCAAGATATGGGAGGACAGATCCAGATCAACTTCCAAGAAGGGAAGGGGACAGTCATTCGTATTTTGCTGCCGCTGACATTGGCAATATTGGATGGTATGTCTGTCAAAGTTAACGATGAAGTCTTCATTTTACCGTTGAGTGCTGTTGTCAGCTCCTTACAGCCACAAGAAGCAGATATTTATCCATTGGCGGGAGATGAAAAACTGTTGCAGGTACGTGGTGAATATCTGCCATTGCTTGAACTGTACCGGATATTTGACATTGCAAATACAGAAACGGATCCAACAAAAGGTATTGCCGTGATTGTACAAAGTGCGGGACGTCGTTATGCACTGTTGGTAGATAAACTGGTCGGGCAGCATCAGGTTGTTGTTAAAAATATTGAAAGCAACTACCGCAAAGTACCGGGCATTTCAGCGGCCACTATTATGGGGGATGGCAGTGTTGCCTTAATTATTGATATTCCTGCTTTGCAGAAACTTAATCATGAGCAGTTGGCCGTGCGTAAGGCTGAACTTGCAAACAAAAATAATCACTTAAGTTAGACTCAATTTCAAGTCACAGTAAAAGGTAACATCATGCCAGCCATAGACGAATTTAGTAAATTATCGGGGGAAACAGCCGGAAAGGAATATCTGGTTTTCACCTTGGGTGACGAAGAGTATGGAATTGAAATCCTGAAGGTACAAGAAATACGTGGTTATGATCAGGTTACCCGGATTGCCAACACTCCAGCTTTTATAAAAGGTATAACTAACTTGCGTGGAGTGATTGTTCCCATTATTGACCTACGGATCAAATTTTCACAAGAAAATGTCACTTACAACGATAACACTGTGGTCATCATTTTGAATCTGCTTAATCGCATAGTGGGGATTGTGGTTGATGGTGTATCTGATGTGCTGTCTCTGAAAGAAGAGCAAATTTGTCCTGCACCAGAATTCGCCGTCACCTTATCAACTGAATATCTGACCGGGCTTGGCTCCATTGAAGAGCGTATGCTGATCCTGGTAGACATTGAAAAATTGCTCAACAGCGAGGAAATGGCATTGGTAGATTCTGTCGCCAGAGATTGATATTTCAGGGCTGCCATAATTCTCGCTCTTTTTGCCAAGAGTTTGGTGCAAAGTAGAAGTATGAAAAGGCAGCCCGGTTTGTTGTAGATCAAAAAGACACAGTAAAAACTCAATTTTTTGTATTACGCGTAAAGTTCCCTTTAAGGATGCCGATAACACAGGCATAGCAATTTATTACACAAGGGAAGTCATGTTTAACCGAATGAAAATAGTGACGGGACTTATCTCGGTCATCATATTATTTGGTGCTCTGCAATTTGTCTCAGGGGGACTGTTCTTTAAGGCATTAAAGAATGATACCAAAGCCTTTGATACATTAGATGAAATGCGGCAGCGTCAGAAATTATTGGATGAGAGTTGGATCAACCTGTTACAAGCGCGCAATAACCTGAATCGTATTGGCATCATCTATATCCTGAAAGAGCATGGTGGAGAGAGAGAATACAAAATTGAGGATGTTTTAGCAGAAGCTAAGGTTAACTTAGCGCGTGCTGAGCGTCGTTTCCGGCAATTTGAGCAATTGCCAAGCATAGTTATACGCGAACCAGAGCGTATGCAGAGCTTAAAACAAACCCACCAAGACTATCTCAATGCACTGAAAGAACTAGATGTGTTGCTGGTAAAAAAACAGTTTAAAGAATTTTTTGCCCAGCCAACTACTACGTATCAGAACGCATTTGATGCTGAATACACCTTTTACTTGGATCAAAATGAAAAACTGTATCAGCAGTTGTCAGATGAAGCTGATGCCGCCTACCACAATATTATCATTAGCCTGATTTTTGTATTTATATTGCTGATTGCCGTTATGGCAGCAAGTTGGGTTGGTTTGCGTAAGTCATTGATTGATCCGCTGCACAAACTGTTGGATGCCATTAAAGCTTTCTCGAAAGGTGATTTGACTAAATCTGTTGATGTCTCTGGCAACAATGAAATGGGAATGTTGGCGGTTGGCCTGAAAAATATGCAAGACGAGCTGATCCATACCGTCAGAAGTGTGCATCACAGTACTGAAACCATCTATACCGGCACCAGCGAAATCGCAGCGGGTAACAATGATCTCTCTGCCCGTACTGAGCAGCAAGTGGCTTCATTGGAGGAAACTGCGGCCAGCATGGAACAGTTGACAGCAACGGTAAAACAAAATGCTGACAACGCGCGCCAAGCCAGTAATCTGGCGGATAACGCCTCAGATATCGCCCGTCAGGGAGGCAAAGTGGTAGCAAATGTAGTGCAAACTATGCACGAAATTGCTGATAGCTCACGCAAAATTTCAGATATCACGGGTGTTATTGATGCCATCGCTTTCCAGACTAATATTCTGGCTCTTAATGCTGCGGTAGAAGCGGCTCGTGCAGGTGAACACGGTCGTGGCTTTGCTGTGGTTGCTGGTGAAGTCCGCAATCTGGCACAACGCAGTGCAGAAGCAGCGAAAGAGATTAAGTCACTGATTGAAGACTCCGTCAGCCGTACTGATACAGGCTCTGTACTGGTAGAAAGTGCTGGCGAAACAATGAATCAAATTGTCGATTCTGTTACCCGTGTGACCGACATCATGGGAGAAATAGCATCGGCTTCTGATGAACAAAGTCGGGGAATTACACAAGTTGGTGTCGCTATCTCTGAAATGGATAGGGTTACACAACAGAATGCATCATTGGTTGAACAGTCTGCGGCCGCAGCAGCAGCGTTGGAAGAGCAGGCCATGATCTTGACCAAAGCAGTATCATTATTTCAGTTACCGGAGCAGGCAGAAAGGAAGCAGCCTGAGAAAAGAAAACATGAAGTTTTACCGACGATAAAATCGCCGACTCCTCCAGCTAATAAAACAAATCCTCCCGTGCTGAAAAAAAGCAGCGATGTGGAAGACCCATCTAATTGGGAAACATTCTAAAAAAATAATAGCGATAACTACGGCTGCATTATGCAGCCGTTAAACGAGGTGATTACATGTTAGGCAGGTTTCGCATATCAACCAGTTTGTATCTATTACTGATGATGTTTTGTGTTATGCAGATTATTTCCAGTGGCTTATCTTTGGGGATAATTCATACAGACCAGTCATATATAGAAAGAATTGATTTGGGAACTCAACGAAGAGATACCCTTGGATTGAGTTGGGCGGCGTTGCTGCAAACGCGTAATACCTTGAATAAGATCGCGATTGCTCATAAAGTCGGGCAACCGAGAGAGCAAATAGATGAAATGGAAGCACTGCTCAAAAGTTCACTGAATGAAGCTGAAAGGAACTTCGCACGTTTTAGTGCATTGCCTCTGATGGAGCAGAGTGACAATGGAGCTGAATTATTGTTGGCTGTTGAGCATTCATACCAAGAATACATTAATGCATTGAAGGAATTAAAAACCTTCCTTTATGAAGGGCACTTTCAGGAATTCCTCGATCAACCAACAGAAAGTTATCAGAGTAAATTAGAGGTTGCATACAATAACTATATGCATTATCTCGGTGCTCATATCAGTAAAGCAGTTTCTGATGGCGCATTCTATTATAAAGTCTCCATTGCCATGTTCTTTGGCGCTATCCTGATGGTGTTTGTTGTTTCCCTGTCAGCTCACTGGTGGCTGAAACGTAATCTTCTCAAACCTTTTGCAAATATGAGAGCGTGTTTTCAGGATGTGGCTGAAGGGCGGCTAAATAAAGAAGTGGCAGTCACCACCGATGACGAAATTGGTAACATATTCAGAAAACTGCGTGATATGCAGAATTCACTGATCAAATCTATTTCGTCGGTGCGGGACAATACCAACCAAATGTATGCCGGTATCCAGGAAATCACGCAAGGTAATACTGATTTATCCTCACGTACTGAGGAACAGGCGGCATCACTGGAAGAAACTGCGGCCAGTATGGAGCAGTTAACGGTTACTGTTAAGCAAAACGCAGAACATGCCCGTCAGGCCAGTGCACTTGCGGTAGCAGCTTCTCAAACAGCAATGAAAGGTGGTGAACAGACCAGCAGTGTTGTTGCAACGATGGACGAAATTGCCAATAGTTCAAAGAAAATCAGCGCGATTATCAGCGTGATTGATGGTATCGCTTTCCAGACCAACATTTTGGCCTTGAATGCAGCGGTTGAAGCTGCCCGCGCTGGTGAGCAGGGCCGAGGATTTTCTGTAGTCGCCGGAGAAGTTCGTGATCTGGCGCAACGTAGCGCTGATGCCGCAAAAGAAATCAAAATATTGATCGATGAATCCGTCCATCGTGTTAACCAGGGTTCTGATTTGGTAAATAATGCCGGACGAACAATGGATGAATTGGTCAAATCAGTAAACCAGGTCACTGATCTTATGTCTGAAATTGCTGCGGCTTCTGACGAACAAAGCCGTGGTATTCATCAGATAGCCCAAGCTGTCAGTCAGATGGATCAAGTCACACAGCAAAATGCGGCATTGGTGGAACAGTCCGCTGCCGCCGCTGCTGCGCTTGAAGATAAGGCAGATATATTGGTGAAAACGGTTGCTCAATTTGAATTACCGACAGATTTGGAACATGAGCATGATCATCAGGGATATCCTGCGTCAAAAATGACCGATGAGTATGTTGTAAATCAAGTACGCTGAGGTCAGATGAAATCCAATTTAACAGCTTCAGATGCTGAAGCTACTGCACCGCTGAACTTTATGTTTCAGCGGCATACGTTGTCGGATGCGCAATTTCAGCGCATCTGCCAGTTTATTTACCAACGAGCTGGCATTGTCTTGGCAAAAAATAAGCGCGAGATGGTTTACAACCGCCTGGTCAGGCGCTTGCGTGTTCTGGGACTCAATGATTTTGGTCAATATCTGTCAATTCTGGAACAGGATAGTTATAGCAAGGAGTGGGAACTATTTATCAATGCATTAACGACTAATCTCACCGCATTTTTTAGGGAAGCCCATCATTTTCCTATTCTGGCGGCACATGCTGGTAGAAAAAACGGGGGAACTTACCGTGTCTGGAGTGCAGCCGCATCAACGGGAGAAGAGCCGTATTCCATTGCGATGACACTGTATGACACTTTATGTGGTAAGGACACTTTGTATGGCAGATCGTGTGATGTATTGGGGCACCGTTCAAACCGGATAAAAATCATTGGCAGTGATATTGATACCCAGGTGTTGGAAAAAGCTCGCCAAGGTGTTTATCGATTAGATGAATTACAACATCTGAGTGAAAGCCAGAAGAAAAAATATTTTTTCAAAGGCGTTGGTTATTTTGAAGGGTACGCCAGAGTTCGCCCAGTGCTTACTGAGCTGGTTAGCTTTCAGCACCTGAATTTACTTGATTCTGAGTGGGCACTGGAAGGTAAATTTGATGCAATTTTTTGTCGTAATGTCATGATTTATTTTGATAAAAAAACGCAGGAAAGAATTTTGCGCCGCTTTGTCAATTTCTTAAAACCAGATGGTCTGCTCTTTGCAGGGCATTCCGAAAACGTCACTCAAATCAGCCGAGAGTTCTACTTGCAAGGACAAACCGTTTACGGTTTAGGCCGGGCAAGGAGGGGTCATGAATAAAATAACCGTTCTTTGTGTGGATGATTCGGCGCTGATGCGTCAAATCATGCGGGAAATCATCAATAGTCACCCAGACATGGAAGTGGTGGACTGTGCGCCTGATCCGTATGTTGCCCGCGATTTAATCAAAAAATATAACCCGCAGGTATTGACATTGGATGTCGAGATGCCGCGGATGGATGGCATTGATTTTCTTGAAAAATTAATGCGTTTACGACCTATGCCTGTTGTGATGGTTTCATCACTGACGGCAAAAGGTTCGGAAATTACATTAAAAGCACTGGAATTGGGAGCTGTAGACTTTGTAACCAAGCCGCAATTAGGTATTCGTGAAGGCATGCTGGCTTATAGTGAGCTGATTGCGGAGAAAATCCGTGCGGCGGCACAGGCAAAAATCAGCACAGTAAGACCAACACAAGAAATTGCGGCTCCACTGAATTTTAAGCCACTTTTGTCCAGTGAGAAATTGATCGCGGTTGGAGCTTCAACCGGAGGAACTGAGGCAATCAAGAATCTGTTACAACCTTTACCTGTTACCAGCCCGGCATTACTTATTACACAGCATATGCCATCCGGCTTTACTCGCTCATTTGCAGAACGACTAAATAAATTGAGCCAGGTTACTGTCAAAGAAGCGGAAGATGGTGAGCGTGTCTTACCGGGACATGCCTATATCGCACCGGGAGATCGCCATATGGAACTGTGCCGTAGCGGAGCTAACTACCAAATTATGACCAGCAGTGCTCCACCCGTTAATCGTCACCGTCCTTCTGTCGATGTTCTGTTTCGTTCTGTTGCTAAATATGCAGGGCGTAACGCGGTGGGCGTCATATTAACGGGTATGGGCAGTGATGGTGCGGCTGGTTTATTGGAAATGAAACAAGCGGGAGCTTACACATTGGCACAAAGTGAATCAAGTTGTGTGGTCTTTGGTATGCCGCGGGCCGCGATCCAGTTAGGTGCTGTCGATGAAGTGATGGATCTGCAAAAGCTGAGTAAAACGATGCTGGCTAAAATCAGTACCGGGCAATCGATTCGGATTTAGTCGTTATTATACCTGATATATTTCAAGTTGCAGCACAATCGGCAAGCCGCACCTTGAAAGATAAAGGGAATATTGTGGTTAACTTTTACAGCACGATGCTGCTGGATGAATAAAATTTCAAGGAGTTTTTATGGCAAGTAAGGATCTAAGATTTCTGGTGGTTGATGACTTTTCAACCATGCGTCGAATTGTGCGTAATTTGCTGAAAGAACTGGGTTTTAACAATGTTGATGAAGCATTGGATGGAGCAGAAGCGCTGGCAAAACTTCGTGCAGCCGAATTTGATTTTGTTATTTCTGACTGGAACATGCCTAACATTGATGGTCTCGAATTGTTAAAAACAATTCGCAGTGACGAAAAATTGGCTGCTTTGCCAGTTTTGATGGTGACGGCAGAAGCAAAAAAAGAAAACATCATTGCCGCAGCACAGGCTGGAGCCAGTGGTTATGTTGTGAAACCATTTACTGCGGCAATTTTGGAAGAAAAGCTCAATAAAATATTTGAAAAATTGGGGCTTTAAGGAGACAAAATGAGTGAAAATCCAGTCATGCCGAGAGATGAGGCGGTTACAACCAGTGAAATAATCAGTCGTATCGGACAGTTAACGAGAATGCTGCGCGATAGTCTGCGTGAACTGGGATTGGATCGAACCATTGCTCAGGCGGCTGAGGCGATCCCTGATGCGAGGGAGCGATTGAATTACGTTGTCCAGATGACAGCACAGGCGGCTGAAAGAGTGCTGAACTGCGTTGAAGTAGCTCAACCTCGCCAGAATGAATTGGAAACCTCTGCAAAATCCTTAACCCTACGTTGGGATGAATGGTTTGCGAACCCGGCTAATTTAGAGCTGACTGATGCGCGCGCTTTGGTGACGGACACGAGAGATTATCTCAAACTCGTGCCAGAACATGCTGCCTTCACCAATGCTCAATTGCTTGAGATCATGATGGCTCAAGATTTTCAGGATCTCACCGGGCAGGTCATTAAACGGATGATGGAAGTCATTCAGGAATTGGAAAAGCAACTGGTCATGGTATTAATGGAAAATATGCCTTCTGATCAGGTGGCCAAAACTAAAAAAGAGAACGAAAGTCTTCTTAATGGCCCTCAGGTTAACCAGAATGGGATTGGTGTCATTGCCAACCAGGAACAGGTTGATGATTTATTAGATAGTTTAGGTTTTTGATAACGAGTGATAATACTTTAACGAACGACATTTATTCTTAAATATATTTGATGTTTGGGCGAGTCAAGCGGCTGCCCAAACGTTATTTCCAAAGTTTCCAACTATGCAAAAATGCCAGATTTTCGGTTAGAGCACAATGTTACTGATTGATTTGATGTATAAAATGATTTCATTATTCAGATCCTATCAAAGGAAAACACAGTGCAGTCGATTGAAAAAGTCATCTATTTGGCAGATTCATTTGTTTCTTACCGTAAATATTTTAATGAGAATCACCAAAATCCGGTGATGTTTCTCCATGGTACGAATAGCAGTGGTAATGGTAGCTTTGGAGGGATAAGAACGGCATTTAATGGTGACAGGACGGTTATTATTCCTGATTATGCCGGGTGTGGAAATTCTGGGTTGCCATCAGAAATATTGACTGTCGAGCACCTTGCGGAACAGACAAGGCTAACAGTTAAATTCGCAGGCAAATATTTATAAATGGTTGACAGCGACACATTGTAAATAATTGAGAGTTGTTTTCTGCTGTGGCCTTTACTTAGCAATCTGGCGGCTTGTTGCTGGTCTTCTGCGGTAAATCTGACAGGCCGCCCGCCAATTCTCCCCTGTTCCCGTGCCGCGGCTAAACCTGCGTTAGTTCTTTCAACAATCAATTCACGTTCCATTTCCGCCAATGCACTCATTACATGAAAGAAAAATCTTCCCATAGCTGTGCTGGTATCGATACTGTCAGTCAGACTTTGAAAATGAATTCCTCGTTCATGTAGTTCTGAAATGAGTGTCACCAGATTTTTTACACTGCGTCCCAGGCGATCTAGCTTCCATACAACGAGTGTATCACCAGATTTAAGGTGCTTTAACGCACGTTTTAATCCTGGGCGATTGGCAGTTTTCCCACTGATTTTGTCTTCAAAAATCATTTCGCAGTTAATGCTGATCAATGCATTTCTTTGTAAATCACTATTTTGGTCATTTGTTGACACTCGGATATAACCAATTCTTGCCACGGATAATCCTTTAATTACATAAGAAACTATTTGTCAGAGAATAATACCTATTTTTTTGTTACAAAAAACCCAAAATTTGTCAGATCACGCGATAAAAATTTGCCTAATGGCCTTTATTATTTAATTTTTTGATTTATGAAGATTTGCTATAAACAAAATTATTTAAGATATTATTAGAGTTAGTGATCATACTCACAGTATTAAGTTTTCTTACCAACAAGCCCTAATTAGTTCTCGCTTATTTCCTCAAAATCATCTTTTATTTAATTGAAACATTTTTGTTACCGGTTTGTTAAGTATGATTCCGAGGGTATATATGGAACTGATCACACAATGGTTAGGTGCAATAAACGGGGTTGTATGGGGAGTACCAATGCTTATTGGCCTTCTGGGTATAGGTATTTTCATGCAGATCCGTCTGTCTTTCTTGCCGATACGCAAATTAGGCACAGGGTTCAAATTACTCTTTCAAAAAAATACACAACGTGGTGAAGGGCAAATTTCCCCTTTTAATGCATTAATGACTGCATTGTCCGCAACGATAGGTACAGGGAATATAGCAGGGGTTGCAACGGCGATTGTTATGGGGGGCCCGGGTGCCTTATTTTGGATGTGGATGACTGCGTTGGTGGGAATGGCAACTAAATATTCCGAAGCTGTGCTGGCAGTACGTTACCGTGAAACAGATAAGAACGGTAACTATGTTGGTGGACCCATGTACTATATTAAAAATGGATTAGGGAAAAAATGGGTATGGCTAGGAACATTATTTGCTTTCTTCGGAAGCATAGCCGGCTTTGGCATTGGTAATACGGTACAAGCCAACTCAGTTTCTGAAGTACTGCAAAGTAGCTTTGGTGTTGATAAAACCATAACGGCGGCGGTACTGGTTCTTCTAGTTGGTGCGGTATTGATTGGTGGTATCAAACGGATTTCTGATGTTGCAGGTAAACTGGTGCCTGTTATGACTGTAGGTTATTTGGGCGCAGGTATGGTCGTTTTAGGACTCAATGTGAGTGTCATTCCAGATGCGTTTGCCTTGATTGTTAAATCTGCTTTCACTCCTGTTGCAGCACAGGGGGGATTTGCTGGAGCAGCCGTCTGGGCTGCAATTCGTTTTGGGATTGCCAGAGGTGTATTTTCTAACGAAGCAGGTATGGGAAGTGCTCCTATTGCTCACGCCACAGCGAAAACCCAAAACCCGATCCGCCAGGGCTTAATTGCTATGTTGGGGACGTTCATTGATACCATTGTGGTATGTTCTATTACCGGGTTGACCATCGTTATTACTGGCGGTTGGTTGACAGGTCAGACAGGAGCAACATTAACAGCGACTGCTTTCTCGTCAGTTATTCCGGGAGGTCACTACGTTGTTGCAATCGCACTGGTAATCTTTGCTTTTACGACCATATTAGGATGGAGCTTCTATGGTGAGAAATGTATTCAGTATTTACTGGGCACAAAAGCCATTATTCCTTTCCGTATTATTTGGATCATTGCGTTACCGATTGGCGCAACTCAATCACTAAACTTTGTCTGGTTACTGGCAGATACACTCAATGCCATGATGGCTATCCCTAACTTAATTGGGATTGCGCTGTTAAGTCCGGTTGTATACCGCCTGACGAAAAATCATATCCATGATGTTAATGCGGATAGCATTGAGATTAAGGCAAGTCGTGTTGAGATTAAAACCGCAATGAAGGCAGATTAATAATTATTAAGCCAATATAAATTGGAATAGTTTTCCATATCTCAAGCAGGGTGTTATCAGTCTGAACGCCTAGCATTCTGGTATGGGGGCGACGTTATATTTCCAGTAAGGCATAAATCTCATATACCGTTGTTTTTCACGTTGCGGCATCTTGAAACCCATCGGGGATAATGCCGCAAATACCCCCGCAAATTTTGCAGTGTTCTTGCCATTGAATTTCCTGGCTTTTGTCATGCTTAGCACAATTTTATTTGCTCTTTGCTGAGGTTTGTTGAGGGCAAATTTCCTACATGTAATAACGAATGCTCACCAAGGAAAGCTGTGGCTGAAGATAGCGATCTTGAAAAAACCGAAGAACCCACGCCCCATAAACGGGAAAAAGCGCGTAAAGAGGGGCAGATAGCACGTTCAAAGGAACTCACTTCTATCCTGATGTTAGCAGGGGGCGTCAGTCTGCTTTGGATGAGCGGACAGTCGATCACTCATGAGCTTTCATTGATGGTATTCGAGGGATTCAACTTTGACCATAACATGGTCAGTAATGATAAGCAGATGGTACAGCAGGTTGGTCGCTTATTAAAACAAGCAGTCTGGGCACTGTTACCTGTGTTTGTCGGCTTGATCCTGATTGCTTTAAGTGCACCGACATTGATGGGAGGGCTGATATTCAGCTCAAAATCCATCAAATTTGATCTGGCGAAACTGGATCCAGTTGCTGGTCTGAAGAAAATTCTCTCCATGAACGCATTGGCGGAACTGTTCAAGGCCATCTTGAAAGCATCAATGGTAGGAGGGGGAGCCGCCCTGTTTATTTGGGCAAATTGGCCTGCCATGCTGAATCTGACTACCCAAACACCGTTGGTGGCATTAAGTGATGCCATGCTGATGTTGATTTTTGCAGGCTACGTTGTCTTGTTTATGTTAATACCAATGGTGGCGTTTGATGTGTTTTATCAGATCCGCAGCCATCTGAAAAAACTGAAAATGACCCGTCAGGAAATCAAGGATGAATTTAAGGAACAAGAAGGGGATCCACATGTAAAGGCGCGAATTCGCCAACAACAGCGTGCGGCTGCACGTAAACGGATGATGGCGGATGTGCCAAAAGCGGATGTTATTGTCACTAACCCGACCCACTATGCCGTTGCTTTACAGTATGACAGTAAAAAAATGAGTGCACCTAAAGTATTGGCAAAAGGAACAGGACTCATTGCCTTGCGTATTAAAGAGATTGGTGCGGAAAATCGCATTCCACTATTGGAAGCCCCTCCATTAGCGCGAGCGTTGTTTCGCCATGCTGAAGTGGGCGGCTTTATTCCGGCAGCACTCTATGCTGCCGTTGCTGAAGTGCTTGCCTGGGTTTACCAATTGAAACGTTGGAAACGGGAAGGTGGCCTGAAACCAAAAACACCTGAAAATCTGCCAGTGCCGCCAGCACTGGATTTTGCTGGAGAGAATAATCGTCATGGCTAATCTGGCCTCATTGTTCCGTTTATCGGGGAATCGTTTACCGGGAAATATAAAAGGCTCCCAATGGCAAATGCTTGCGGGGCCTGTACTCATCCTCATGATCTTGTCGATGATGGTACTGCCGTTACCACCATTCCTGCTTGATCTACTGTTCACTTTTAATATCGCACTTTCCATCATGGTTTTGCTGGTAGCGATGTTTACTCGTCGGACGCTGGATTTTGCCGCTTTTCCAACGATTTTGCTGTTTTCAACATTATTGCGTTTGTCACTGAATGTCGCATCTACGCGTATCATTTTGATGGAAGGGCATACAGGATCGGCAGCAGCAGGACAAGTCGTAGAAGCTTTCGGTCACTTCCTTGTCGGAGGTAATTTTGCCATTGGTATCGTTGTCTTTGTTATCTTGATCCTGATTAACTTTATGGTGATCACCAAAGGTGCAGGACGTATCGCTGAAGTCGGTGCACGCTTTGTACTGGATGGGATGCCTGGTAAACAGATGGCAATTGATGCCGATTTGAATGCCGGATTGATAGGTGAAGATGAAGCCAAGAAACGGCGCGCTGAAGTCACACAAGAAGCAGACTTCTATGGTTCAATGGATGGTGCGAGTAAATTTGTGCGTGGCGATGCCATTGCCGGGTTGATGATCTTGGTGATCAACATCGTTGGCGGTTTGATCGTCGGTGTTGCCCAACATGGATTGAGTTTGGGGGATGCGGCAGAAGCCTATACATTGCTGACCATCGGTGATGGTTTGGTTGCTCAGTTACCGGCGTTGATTATCTCTACAGCAGCAGGTGTTATCGTGACCCGTGTAGCGACCGATGAAGATGTCGGCCAGCAAATGGTGACCCAGCTTTTCAACAACCCCAAAGTGATGATGTTGAGTGCTGGTGTATTGGGGTTGCTTGGTTTAGTGCCGGGAATGCCTAACTTTGTTTTCCTGTTGTTTACCGCGGCATTGGCGGGAGCAGGATATTTCCTGCTTCGTAAGGATAAAGATCCGTTTATGGTACAACATGAAGAGATGAAAGCAGTAGAAGAACAACAGCAAACTGCAGAAGCTTCATGGTCTGATGTGCAACTGGAAGATCCATTGGGAATGGAAGTCGGTTATCGGTTAATTCCGATGGTAGATTTTCGCCAGAATGGTGAGCTGCTTGGGCGTATTAGTGGTATCCGTAAAAAGTTTGCGCAAGAAGTGGGCTATTTACCCCCTGTTGTTCATATTCGTGACAACCTTGAATTAGCACCCGCCAGCTACCGTATCATGATGAAAGGAGTAGAGATTGGCCGGGGTGAAGCTCATCCGGGACGTTGGCTGGCGATTAATCCGGGCGGTGCGGTAGGTGAATTGCAGGGTGACCTGACCAAAGATCCGGCTTTCGGATTGCCGGCTGTCTGGATTGATGACAGTTTAAGGGAACAGGCACAGGTACAGGGTTATACTGTCGTAGCGGCGAGTACCGTTGTGGCAACTCATCTCAACCATTTGTTGTCACAGCATTCCAGTGAACTATTTGGCCGACAGGAAGCACAGCAACTGTTTGAGCGCGTCAGTCAGGAAATGCCGAAACTGACAGAAGACTTTATTCCTGGTGTCGTCAGCTTGACCACGTTACATAAAGTTCTGCAAAACCTGTTGGCAGAGCAAGTGCCGATCCGTGATATGCGCACCATTATTGAAACACTGGCTGAACATGCACCGGTACAAACTGATCCTTATGAACTGACTGCCGTTATCCGTATTGCTCTTGGCCGGGCGATTGCTCAACAATGGTTCCCCGGTGCGGATGAAATTAAAGTGATTGGCTTAGATGCGAATCTTGAACGTATTCTGCTTCAGGCATTGCAGGGTGGTGGTGGACTGGAGCCGGGGTTGGCTGAAAGTCTGGAACGTCAGGCGGCAGAAGCATTGGAGCGTCAGGAAATGCTCGGTGCGCCACCTGTGTTGTTGGTCAACCACGCACTACGTTCATTATTGTCTCGTTTTCTGCGCCGTGTACTGCCCCGATTGGTTGTACTTTCCAATCTTGAAATTACCGATAACCGTCAGATAAGAATGACAGCGACGATTGGAGGCACAAGATAGTACTGGTAGTGAAGTTTTCTGAATAATAATAAATATAAGGTGATCACTACGGTGATCACCTTATTATAGAAATAGTCAATCTTCTGGCTCTTACCATTGCAGTTGTTTTCTCATTTCATCTGGAACTAACTCGAAACAGTATTTTAATTCTCTCATTAAATGAAATGGGTCATTAGGACATATCCTGTTATTAGTATTTTTAAATAGTATCTGCCTGATTGTTTTTAAAATATATCTCTTCAATATTTATAGAGTACAAGACTGTAAATATTGTAAAAACAATTTAATATTAATAATGATATTAAATTTGAAAGCTAGACAGGCCTATTTCATTTGTAGTACGGTTGATAAGCATATTTTTTAGCAAGAATATTTTTAATCTTGATTCAAGTTAACTATTTTTAATATTCAAATGACATAAAGGATCTTCTATTTATTAGCAGCAATGTAATAATAATGAGGTATATACCAATCATCATTGAAGATGCTTGATTTCTTATCCGAATCAGATCATGCTTGCAACCATGAAAATTCATCTGACACCAGACCAAAAACACGCCCTCGAACTGATGCATGATACAACGCGTGATGGACGCGTTCGCGACCGCATCAAAGCGGTTCTTTTGGCTTCCGAGGGCTGGACTGCTCAGATGATTGCTCAGGCCTTACGTATTCATGAAAGCACTGTCAGTCGTCATCTGAAAGATTATTTCAGTCAGGAAAAACTCGCCCCTGAAAATGGCGGTTCTGAAAGCCATCTGTCTGCCCGGCAAACCGCTGAACTGGTGGATTATTTGACGGTGAATCTGATGCATACTACCGCACACATTGTGGCCTATGTCCAGGCACGCTGGCAGGTTTCGTTCACCGTGGCCGGGATGACCAAATGGCTTCACCGTCAAGGGTTCAGTTACAAGAAGCCGAAAGGGGTTCCTCATAAATTTGATGCGGATAAACAGCAACAATTTATTGAGGCCTACCACGCCCTGAAAGACGAATTCGGTCAGAATGAGCCGATTCTGTTTATTGATGCTGTGCATCCCTCACAGTCTACAAAATTAAGCTATGGCTGGATAAAATCAGGGGTAAAGCACGTCAAAATGATTGAAACTACAGGCAGCCGTACCCGACTCAACATCATGGGCGCCCTTAATTTACAGTGTATTGAAGAGACTATTATTCGTGAATATCCGAGCATTAACGCGGAAAATGTGGCGTATTTTTTCGGTGCCATTCGAGAAACCTATCCGCTTTCGCAGAAAATTCATCTCATCTTGGATGGGGCGGGTTATCACCGTACCGATTTGGTGAAAGATATCGCCGAGATCCTCAACATTGAGTTGCATTACTTGCCACCTTACAGTCCTAATCTCAATCCCATAGAGCGATTATGGAAATATATGAACGAGCAGGTGCGTAACAATGTCTACTTCGCCACACCGAAAGTGTTTCGCGAGGCAATTCACTCCTTTTTTCGTGTCACACTCCGGGAAAAAGCGGGTGGACTCGCTTGTCGATTGAATGATAATTTCCAGATTTTGAAACCGGCATCTTCAAGTTAGATTGGTATAAAATGGATAAAGCGGAAAAGAATACAGAAAGTAATCTTGTGTATAGTATTGATCCTGGATATCAACATGAAGGTGCTCTTAAGGGTTATGGTCAAGAGGCAACGCAAAAAACCTACACCCTCAACAATTATGATCCCGCCGTGAGCACGGATATTTTGACCTACACTTCTACTCGTATGGCCAAGACCGTGTTTAATACTTATGAAGATAACGATGATTTCAGTATCGCGTGTTATTTTACTGATTGGGCACAATACGATGCCAGAGCGGCAGAACCATCGCCTCCAGATGAGGTATTAAAAAATCAGGGCGGGCGCGGAGCTGATTTAACTCGTATTAAAGGTGATGCAACCAATAGTAGTCCCTTTAAGAGATTAATATTCAGCTTTGCTGGCATCATTGGTGATAAAGGGCCAAAAGGGGAGACTATTTTATCGGCTGCCGAAAGCTGGGGATTGGGTTCAGATAAGGATAATATTCCCGAAAGTTACATGGGGTGGCCTATCCCAATCGACCCGTGGGCAGATGTCAGTGCATACTTTAACTGTGGTTTTGAAAATGGTGCGTTCGATCCATATCCAACGATATATAATCAGGAAAAAGCCAAAGGACTACTGGGTGGCTTCCGTGAACTGAAAAAAGCTGACCCCAATCTGGAGATTTCCGTCAGTATTGGTGGCTGGTCAATGAGTGGCGCTTTTTATGATATTTGCCGCAATAATACCCACCGTAAACAGTTTGTTGAAGGGCTGAAAGATCTATTCCGTCGTTTCCCGATGTTTAATCATATTGATATTGACTGGGAATATCCCGGTTCTGCGGGAATGGGAAATCAGTTTGATAAAGATGATTATATTTATTATAAAAAACTGATTGAAGAAATAAAGGCTGCCAATATTGCCAATTTAAAAGGAATTAGTATTGCGGCTTCCGGCGATCCGGAAAAAATTGATGATGCCCATATTCCTGAATTAATGGCCGCAGGAGTTACAGGCATTAATTTGATGACTTATGACTTTTTTACTTTAGGTGATGGTCAACTTTCTCACCATACCAACCTGTATCGTAATAAAGACGATACGTATTCCAAATATTCCGTTGATGATGCTGTTCAGCATTTAATTAAACTTGGTGTTGATCAGAAAAAGATTTTTATTGGTTATTCGGGTTATACACGTAATGCGAAAGGTACGACTATTAGTAGTCAAAGCCCATTGCAAGGCACTTATACCGGAAGCGGTAATGTTGTAGGCAGTTTCGAATCCGCCGTTATTGAGTGGACAGACGTTATTTATAACTATATTGATTTCGAAAATGGCACCGGCCGTAATGGCTATGAAATCATCCACGATGAAATAGCACAAGCAGATTACCTTTATAACGAAAAGCTGCAAGTCTTTATGTCATTGGACACGCCACGCTCTGTCAGAGAAAAAGCCCGTTATGTCAAAGAAAAAGGATTAGGTGGTTTATTTATTTGGTCTGGTGATCAGGATAATGGCTTATTAACCAACGCAGCTCACGAAGGTTTGGGACGTAAAGTTAAGAATCAGGTTATTGATATGTCACCATTTTATTTTGATGACGATAATCTCCCTTCTTACGATCAACCCAAAGAGCCACAATGCAAGGATTGTGTTTAATTCTCAATATCATGTCCAGATGGTTATTTAATTGGTAACTGTTTTTTTGAATATGACCGAATCACTGAAATGGGATAATAAAAATGAGTAAGAACCATGATTATTCTGACGGGCCGCAGAATATGAAAAAAGTTTCACCATTATTAGCGGTGGCGGCAGAAATACCTTTATCTAATTTAGCACTAACAAAAAAATCACATCTCCACAAGAAGAATATTCATCCACGACATTTTCATTGGTTGATGCACTTAAAAATTTAGGCTATCACTCTATTTTCGATATTGTCAGTGTATCAAAGCAGCGTTTTATTAAACGCCATAATGCGTCATTGGCGGGTCATGCTGAGATTATTTTTGACAAAGCGGTGAGTATGGCTAACCAATTGGTTCAGTATTATCGACAAAATTCACTCAGGCAACATGACAGGGAAAAAGCGTCATTGCGAATTTCAGGCACAGAGTATCAGGATGCTGGCGAACAAGTTGGAAAACTCCCTGACTATAGCAGTCTGTTCCCAGAACCGTGGGATAATTTTTGTCAGCCAGATGCCATTGAATCCCTTGATAGCCCAGCGAATTATTTACTTGATCTTTATAAATTTGTTCAGCAAATCGAAGTCGATGGCACTAATCAGGCAAGAGTACTTGCAACAAGAAGGGAAGATATCTCACATCTGATGTTGGACAGTGAGGCACTTTACAAAGAGGTTCGCGCCCTGACTATCGTGAATAATGTGCTGTCTGAAAGTGCCAGAAAATATATTGATCAGACAGGAGAAGCCACTAAACCGGTTAATCAGGTATTGGGAGAAACCCGCTTTCCCTTTACGTTGCCCTATAATTTAGCCACTCAACAAATCAATAGAGGATTAGCAGAAAATAACACCGAATTAGGTGCTGTGATCCAGCAAGTAGATACACAATTCCCGTGGAATACAGGAATTGCAAAAAACCATCAGATTTTGCTGGCCTATACACAATTGAGCAATGAACAAATTGAGATATTAACTGAACCTGCTCATTTTTCTGAAAATTTACTGTCACGTGATCAATTGATGAAGTCTTACTACAGTGGCAGTACTACAGAGCTGGTGCCTGAAAAAGATATTTCACGACACGCTTATATTGTTGCTCAAGAGGAAGGGATAAACGGGCCAACGAAATTAGTTGAAAATTCCCCCCGTGCTTATGACACCATTTTCATCACCTGTAAAAATCAGGCAGGCAAAACTATCACAATTAAACTGCGGGCAGAAAGTGTTTTAACTTATTATCGCATCAAGGCAAGAATGGTGCCGTTTGATAATTCCCCACCTTTCAGCCGACAGTTAAAACTGACCTATCTGGAAAGTGATAACCCTGATATCGGTAATCTGGATGAAGGGCCATATTTTGCCAATATGACCATTTACGCTGCTATTCCAGTAGAAAAGCATCCAGCAGAAAATAATCAACAAATTGAAAAAGTTGTCGATCAACAAGTTGTTGATCAAATCGATGGAGTCGTTTTTCGGGCTATGAGTTATCGGTTAGCGATTGCTAAGTCTGGTACACCATCCTTCGAATTATCACCACAAGCCAGTGATTTTTTCGAAAATAATTATGGCTTGTCAGAAGAGCAAAGTGTCCAGCTTAAGAAAGTGACTGTCTTTGCTGATCAAACTCATACCAAAGTTACAGAACTTGAAAATCTGTTTAGCAGTGGCAAATATCGACCAATTGTTTCCCCGCATGTTCACTTCTCTAACACGATTTTCAGTAGTGAACAAACTTCGGCGACTTTTCCCGCTCCTTATCATTATGGTGGCGTTTATATCAATGCGGGGCAGCGTGATGCGCTGGAAATTATCCGAACAGATGATGGGCGTGAAATCAAAGCCGTATCACAATTCCGTTATGACAGGTTAAATCGTTTTATCCGTTTACAGCGTTGGTTTGATTTGCCTTACCATCAGCTTGATCTCTTGCTGGCTTCCGGCATAAAAGCTGAAACAAATAATCTGGACATGAGTATTACGGATAACGTTTTAAAATCATTAGGTCTATTTCGGCATCTGAATACTCAATACAAAGTGACAGCGGAAATGTTTGCCAGTTGGCTACATCAGGTAACCCCATTTTCAATCAGCGATGATGTGCCATTCTTTGACCAGCTCT
The DNA here is from genome assembly GCF_037996745.1 of Xenorhabdus siamensis. Lineage (NCBI taxonomy): Bacteria > Pseudomonadati > Pseudomonadota > Gammaproteobacteria > Enterobacterales > Morganellaceae > Xenorhabdus > Xenorhabdus siamensis. Next base: position 29,886 of record NZ_JBBMXE010000017.1, on the reverse strand, counting down.
TCAATCAGACGAAACTGTTTGATCAACCGTTAGTACTGGATAATACAGAATTTAATTACTTGGCAACTCAAGGAGATGATGCCAAAACGATCAAACAACTTTGTGCAGGATTGGGTATTTCTTCGGTGACGTTCCAACTCATCGCCCCGCTTGTTGAAAGTATACATACGCCAATACAGTCTGTGATGCCTGGAAGATTAAAGCGTAATCTTGAAGTTGTCTCAAGCCTCTACCGTTTAGTTAGTATTCCTCGCACCTTTGGTCTTTCCACAGAAGATGGATTGATTCTTGCTGATATTCTGACGAATAATCACGGTTATCTGGCTAAGCCGCTTGTTTTCCCTCTGACTAATACTTCTGCCAACAATGCAGAACAGAACAATCTTCTTATCCTCATCATGAAAATGGAGATGATGAGTGCCTGGTTGGTGAAAAGCAAAATTACGGCAGCAAAACTTTCCCTGATGCTAGGTAAAACAGTATTGCCTGTTGTGCCTACTGATAGCATGGTCACTTTCTTTAAAGGTATTGCTGCCGGCTTATCTGAAAATGTACTTTTATCATCGGCAGATTTTATCCGTCCAGAGCTGGCTGGAATCGACGGGTGGGCATTACTGACCGGGGAACATGGGCTACTTAATCAGCAAGGGTTGGTATTAGATATTCCACCAGAGTGGAACAAAACAGAGGAAAATCAAATCAAGGAGAAGGTCAAGACATTGTTTACTGAAGAAGGAGCGGTTTCGGATAATGTCATTAATATCGTGGCCCAACTTTTGATTCAGGCTAAAAATGCACAAGATAATCTGCTATCCAGTGCAATTGCAGCAGAATATGGCGTGGAAAAGAGCCTGGTTCCCTTACAGCTTCGCTGGTTAGGCAGTAATGTTTATCAAGTTTTGAACATGATCCTGACGGGAGTACCGGAAACCGCAGCGGATCTCAGTAGCCAATTTACCGATTTAACCTATAGCCTGCTTATTTATACTCAAATCATTAACACGTTAAAAATCAATAAAAACTTACTGTTACTGCGCCTGACAAAACCAGAATGGCTTGGTGTGCTAAATAACAAAACCTCAAACTCATTGTCATTGGATGAAATATATTCTTTGACTCGTTATCAAGATTTGGTGAACAGCGCCAATCAGAACGAAGACAAGTTGTATGATTATTTCGCTTATGCGAATGAGGATCACACCAATCAGTCACAATCTCATCAGTCACAATCCCATGGAAAAACAGCCAGAAATGGCATTGATGATCACAGTGAAACATGTGCAGATATTCTTGCAGATATTTTGGGATGGGATGCCAATGAAATCTATCTGGCTTGTACTTTGCGAGCATTAACTCCTCCTCAGGCACAAAATCTACTCCATATCGACTGGTTACGCAGATTGCAGCAGCTTGCAACCCATACAAATTTGTCAGTGAAAACCTTATGGGATGCCAGCGAATTAACAATCAGCACTGATTTCAACCTTTACCAGAGCGTTGGTGAAGCGGTTATGGCGGCCTTAAAAGCGCAAGGAGATATTGAGAATGTCTAATTCCATTGAAGCAAAATTACAAGAAGATTTGCGTGATGCTCTGGTCGATTATTATCTTGGGCAAATTGTTCCCAAAGGGGCAGATTTCCAGCGCGATCGTGAGAAAATCAAAAATGTTGATGATCTTTATGATTATCTCTTGTTGGATACACAAGTTTCTTCAAAAGTGACCACTTCACGATTGTCTTATGTTACTCAATCTGTGCAACAGTATATTAATCGCATTATGCTCAATTTGGAGCCGGGCCTTGCCATGACTCAGGAAGAGATCGCCGATTGGCAGGAGTTTGCCAACCGTTATGGTTATTGGTCAGCCAATCAGCAACTCAGGCTATATCCCGAAATTTATGTTGATCCAACTTTGCGTCTGACGAAAACGGAATTTTTCTTTCAACTGGAAAGTGCATTAAATCAGGGAAAATTGACCGATGATGCGGCACAAAAAGCGGTTCTTGGTTATCTGAATCAGTTTGAAGAAGTGAGTAATCTGGAAGTCCTTTCTGGTTATGAAGATGGTACAGACATTGCCAACGATAAAACCTATTTCATTGCCAGAACGCGAACCCAACCCTATCGTTACTTCTGGCGCTCATTGGATATGATGCAGCGTAACACTGAGACCAATGAGCTGTATCCGACAGCCTGGAGTGAGTGGAAACCTATCAGTGTGCCATTGGAAAATGCTCGCAACGGTATTGTTCGCCCGGTAATTATGAACAATCGCCTCTATATTGGCTGGTTTGAGGTTTCAGAAGAAAAAGATGATAAGGAGAGCACAACAATTCGCTACCGAACCAAGCTCAATATAGCGCATCTGGGGTTCGATAGTACATGGAGCAGCGGCACAACAGTACGCGAAGAAGTACTGGATCATGCTATGGATAAAATGATCGCTGTGCTTGACCGGACAGGAAAAGAAGAGCGTTTGGCACTGGTAGCCTTTACCCGTCTGCATGGTGAAGATAAGAACAAGCCTTATGATTATGACGAAGTATTCAGCTATATCTGTGACAATATGCTGATGGCTTCTTCCGATCTTCCTCCTTCAATGACGCATCTCTCTGACCAGGATGATTATGGCAATAAGCTGGTTTGGTTTTTCTTCCGCGATCCGTCGAATGGAGGAATGAACGAATTCAATCAGCTTATTCTTTATCCTGTTAATAACAACCTAAATTGGCCAATTGTAGGAGAGGAGGTGTTTGAGGGCGAATTGGGCAATAAGGAGAATTTCAAGCTCAGTGCAGCTTATGTGGAAGATACGCTGGATATGTATCTGACTTCTACTTCTACCTATAAATACGATTTCAGTAAGAGTAAAAATATTTTGTATTGCATCTGGTTGCAGGACAAAAATGGTAACCGATGCTGGCTTGAATATAAGTCCCTGACCAAAGCAGACTTTGAAAAAGGGAACATCGAGCTTCATGCCAGAGTGAAACGGTGTAACAGTGATGACCTGAAAGATATCATTGTTGTTACGGGTTTCAGCTTACCGAAAGAAAATGATAAAGATATCGGTGGCAGAATTAAGGTCACATTGAGTGTCGGTAAGTTGCTGCGGGAAAAATTCCAAATCAAACAGAGCAAACAGACTCAATATTTGCAATTCCCTGATCATCAGTCAAAACCCGTTTGGTATTCCGGTAAACAGATCCGCTTAAATACGTTGTTTGCCAAGGAACTTATTAGTAAAGCAAGCAAGAAGCTGGAACTGGTACTGAGTTGGGAAACCCAAAACCTGCATGAAGAATCTATCTCTGGTGGCGGTTCAGTGCCGATTGATCTGGAAGGAGCGAACGGTATCTATTTCTGGGAATTGTTCTTCCATATGCCGTTTCTGGTGGCATGGCGATTTAATGTTGAACAGCGTTTTGAAGAAGCCAATCGCTGGATTAAATACCTGTTTGATCCTTATGAAAATGAAGATGAACCCGCATTAAAACAGGGAAAACCGCGTTACTGGAACAGTCGTCCATTGCTTGATGCTCCCAAAGAGATCTACCGTTTAATGCAGCCCAGTGATCCTGATGCCATCGCTTCTGGCGAGCCGATCCACTATCGCAAGGCGATTTTCTATTTCCTGGTCAGAAACCTCATTGATCAAGGTGATATGGAATATCGAAAACTACAACCTACGGCAAGAACCATTGCTCGCCTGAGCTATGCCACGGCCAGTTCGCTGCTTGGCCGGCGCCCTGATGTGCAATTAACCAGTTACTGGCAGCCACTGACATTGCAAGATGCGCTTTACCGATACGATAACAGTGAACTACGCCAATTGGAGATGCAAAGCCAGCCGTTGCCGCACATTCCGGTTGTTCATGACAACACTATCCGTGCCATTGACAATGATCTGTTTATGAAACCGATCAACAGCGATCTGACCGCCCTTTGGGATCGACTTGAAAACCGGATTTACAATTTGCGGCATAACCTTACGTTGGATGGTAAAGAGATTAATCTGGCGTTATATGATGAAAAAATCTCTCCACGAGGCCTGATGAATCTGCGTTACCAACGTGTCGTGACAGCACGCAATGCCAGCCGAATGAATTTCAATCCTCCTAATTACCGTTTTGAGCCAATGCTGGCACGTGCCAAAGGGGGCGTTGATACATTGATCCAGTTCGGCAGTACCTTATTGAGTTTGCTGGAACGTAAGGAAAGCCTGAGCTTTGAAAAATACCAAATGCTGCAAAACAGCGATCTTTACCGCTTCTCAATAGATCTGCAACAGCAGGAAATCAATATTAATCAGGCTAGCCTGGAAGCGTTGCAAATTAGTAAGAAAGCCGCACAGGATCGATATGAACATTTCAAATCACTGTATGACGAAAATATCTCACCAACAGAACAACAGATAATTGAACTCCAGGCCCAATCAGCTTCTTCTTTATTGGCTGCGCAAACATTGCGTACCGGCGCAGCGGCTTTGGATATGTTGCCCAACATTTATGGGTTGGCGGTAGGAGGATCACGCTGGGGGGCTGCATTAAATGCCGCCGCTGAAATCATTATGATCAAACATCAGTCTGACAGTATCAAAGCTGACAGTTTGAGTGTATCGGAATCATATCGCCGTCGCCGTCAAGAGTGGGAAATACAGTACAAACAGGCGGAATGGGAGGTGAACTCTATTGATCAACAAATTAATGTGCAAAACCTGCAATTGGAGGCTGCGACTAAACGGTTAGCACAGATTGAAGCTGAACAACAAAAATCATTGGAATTGTTGGATTATTTCTCCAGCCGTTTTACTAATGAAAGCTTGTACACATGGATGATAAGCCAACTATCAAACTTATATCTGCAAGCTTATGATGCCGTTTCATCGCTATGTCTTTCCGCGGAAGCCTCATTACAGTATGAATTGGATTCAGAGCAGACCTTTATTGAAGGCAGCAGTTGGAATGATTTTTATCAGGGGCTGATGTCTGGTGAAACCCTGAAATTGGCATTGCAAAGAATGGAGCGTGCTTACGTTGAACAGAATTCACGTTTGCAAGAAATTACTAAGACCATTTCCCTGAAAGAACTTCGAAAAGAGTTGTGGGATAAGGATCTGGAAACGTTGAAACAACATTCAGCAATCACGTTCAACTTACAAGAAGCCGATTTTGCAAAGGATTATCCCAACCTTTCTCATCGTCGAATTAAATCTGTCTCAGTTTCCCTTCCGATGCTGGTGGGGCCTTATGAAGATATTTGTGCGCAGTTATCGTTGGGCGTTAATGCCCGTATGGTAAAAGCCGATGTTCAGGTGATGGAAAAGGTACTGAAAAATGGCCTTAATGCTGATTCTCCCTATTGGGTTCGTAGCATCCATCCTAACCAGCAGATCTCTCTGTCCAGTGGTATGAATGACAGCGGCATGTTCACACTGAATTTTGATGATGAACGCTTCTTACCATTTGAAGGCTCTGGCGTCGAATCAAGCTGGACATTCGCCTTCACTAACCAGGCACAGAATCTTGACAGCTTAACCGATGTCATTTTGCACGTCAGATACACAGCTAAAGCAGGTTCTTCTGCGTTTGGTAAAGCTGTCCAGAAACTACTGGCAGAAGCGAAAATGGTGGACTCATAACCGTGTGGTTTTGGCTTGTTACAGATGATTTCATGATGAACCAGCCTCCTGAAAAGGAGGCTGAACAGGAAAAACGATGGGAGTTTCTCAATGGCTAACAAATACACTTATACATCATCAAAAGCAATGTCCGATATCAGTGATGCTATTGGTGAACCATTAACTGACTGGAAACAGCAGGAAGGCGGGCAAGTTTATAATGTCATTTTTGATGGTAATGTTTATACCAACACTTATTGGGTTGAACGCTGGCATGTTCCTGGTCAATCCGGCAAAGAAAGCTCACCACACAATGCCTGGAAATATGTACGTGCAGCAACGGCTGATGAAATGAAACAGCATGGTAATCCAACGGATGGCACGGTATTGCCAACAGAAAATATTCCATTCCCTATTCTGCAATTTGATGAATATACGGAAGACAGTTACCAACAAATCGGATACAAACCTGATGGTTCAGGTTCATATTTATCTTATACCGCTACCCGTGTCTGTAAGCCTATGTATAACCAGTATGAAAGCGATCTAACAAAGCCTAAACTTTCTGCTTATATTACAGATTGGTCCCAATATGATGTTCGTCTTGATAAAGATGATGAAGAGAATAAAGATCCAAACAAATGGGGCAGGGGATTTGATTTAGCGACCATTGATCCAACCACTTATGACAAATTGATTTTCAGTTTCTTAGGTGTTTGTGGTGATGTGGGTGTTAAGAAAGACAAAGTGAACGAAGTATGGGCTGGCTGGAATTCCCAGACTGACCAGAAAATCAGTGAAGGTCACATTGTACCACTGGATCCTTACGGTGATTTAGGAACAGCGCGTAACGTGGGATTGCCAGAAACAAGTCAGAACACGGCAATTAATCCAGGAACGTTTTTGCCCTATTACAATCAGAGTAAAGCGGCTGGTTTATTGGGGGGATTGCGGGAACTCCAAAAGCGCGCACGTGCGGTCGGTCATAAACTGGAGCTGGCATTCAGTATTGGTGGCTGGAGCCTGTCGAGTTATTTCTCCGTGATGGCGGCTGATGAAAATCAGCGTAGTGTTTTCATTGGTAGCGTTGTCGATTTTTTTGAGCGTTTCCCGATGTTCAGTTGTGTGGATATTGACTGGGAATATCCAGGGGCTGCGGGGGATGAACACAACCACATTAGTGAAGATGATGGTAAAAATTATGCCCTTTTGGTTAAAGAGTTACGAACAGCACTGGATAATCGGTTTGGTATAGGCAGCAAGGAAATTTCCATTGCCTGTAGCGGGGTAAAAGCGAAATTGGAGAAATCCAATATTGCTGAACTAGTGGAAAATGGCTTGGATAACATTTTCCTGATGAGCTACGACTTTTTTGGTACAGGCTGGGCGAATTATATTGGTCACCACACTAATCTTTATTCCCCCAACGCTCCTGATCCCAACGGAGAATATGATCTTTCCGCCGAGGCAGCGATTCAATACCTGCATCAAGAATTGGGTATTCCCTTGAACATAATTAACTTAGGTTATGCCAACTATGGGCGTACAGGGAAAGGCGCTAATCTTGAAACACGTCAGTACGATATGCCTGCTGATGCGTTAGGAACAATGGAGAAGGGGGCACCGGAATTTTTCGATATCGTCAATAATTACCTGGATAATGAACATACACTCAGCACCGGGAAGAATGGATTTGTATTAATGACGGACACCAACGCGGATGCCGATTTCTTGTTCAGTGAAAAGCAGGGGCATTTTATTTCATTGGACACGCCGCGTACGGTGAAACAAAAAGGAGAATACGTCAGCAAACATCAATTAGGAGGGATCTTTTCCTGGTCTGGAGATCAGGATTGCGGGCTGTTAGCGAATGCAGCCAGAGAAGGAATGGGATATGTTGCCAAATCTAACCGTGAAACTATTGATATGGGGCCGTTGTATAATCCCGGAAAGCTTTACTATTTAAAATCGCTAAGTGAATTAAAGTCTTCTCGTTAAAACTATAGATTCAAGTCTCTGACAAACCTCGTTGAAAATAATGGGGTTTGTTATTTTTATCTCGAATAATTTTCTCATCTTACCTTTGTTATTGTCGGATCACGGATAGATAATTTTCGTTATTATGATAATTGTAATTTTTTTGATTATTATTAACAGGGTTTATAACCAAATTTTATTTGAGGGTCATGTTTCCAATTTATTGATAGTGATAAATGTTCAGATCATATTCTGTAATTCTGTCGTGCATTTCTATGGCTTTTAAAAAAGATAGGGGGATTTTGAAAAAGATAGGGTTTTAATACAACGACACAGAAACAGACCTCTTATTACTACGGATAAACCAAGAGGTCTGTAAAGATTGCTGTTTAAAGCATGAGAATAATCAAACACTGATCTTATGACCCGATAAGGTAGAATTATGACGGGCCTGACCATCAGCGCCATAAAGAGAAGGGCTGTGATGGCTTTTCAAAAAAGCAATTGCCTGACTATTTAACTCAATATGTTGATCCAACAAAAATCCATTATGCGCATTTAAATCACGAATTCGTTCAACTGACTGACTGATTTGATCCCACAACACAGCCAATATTTCATGGTCAGCATAAGGTGCATTCACTTTCAGCATTTCATTTAATTGCTGACGCTTTTTTTCCGCATGATCGAGTGCCGAAAGCAAAAATGTTTTTTGCTCTGTGACACGATGTAATTGATTCGCTTCAATAAAGCCTTCGCTCAGGATACGTTGTTCTTCTGCTATCGTTGTCGAAAGCGAATGTAAGTGTGCACTTTGCTGCTCAAGTAAGAGTTGAAGTTCTTCCATTTATGGCCTTTATGATTTTGCTGGTTTATTGCTTATATTCCTTGTTATTAAGGTAATACGTTTTAAGTAATCAGTTTTCAAGGGCTTCTCTGAGCAGGGCATCAGCAATTTTACCGCTGTCCATGGTCAGGGTTCCCTTTGCAATCGCTTCTTTCAGTTGTTGTACTTTCTGGATATTAATGTCTTGACTACTTGGCTGAACCAGTTTTTTCTGCGCCTCACTCAGTCTAACTTGCGTATCGGCGCTTTTTTCTGCAACAGCCACAATCCTGCGAGTGCTCTGGGCAGTTTCATTGGCATTGCGTTGCTGTAAAGCAGCAATAGCCAGTAGAGGTTGAGTGCGTTCAATACTCATAATCGTAATCCTTTAATCAGGCATTATTTATTTGTCTTAACTCTATTGGGTAGAGGTAGCAGGCGATATACCGCTGGCATGCCTGTAAATCATGGTCTGATGGTTATATCGGCGTAGAAACATAAAACTTTAGCCATTCATAACATCATTTTTACACTACCATTTTCCTGAGCTTTTCCGGTAATAACCTGTCCGGAAACCAAGCGGACACGAATATTATCAAAACTTGCAGCATTGTTAATTGCTTTTCCTTCATAATGTACCCGGAAATTTTGCCCATCTACGGTGATGACAACATTTTGTCCGGCTTTAATCACCCATGGACGCCGGAGCATATTACGTGTGATGAGTTTCCCGGCAGGTATGTTGCGAATGGCAATACCATTAAGTGTAATCTTTTTGTTATGGATAATATCGTTTGGCAATTTGTCTAAAGCGCCTGTTTTGACCTGAAAATCTTTTTCTCTCAGTACCGAATTACGTTGAATTGCACGATTTGAAACTAAGTATGGACCGATAACACTGACGTAGATTTGCATAAAACGACGTTGTTGACCACAGTTAACCGGCAGCGAAATATTTCCCCAATTTTTATTGCCCATTGGTGGATGTATTTCAGGGGATTCACATGTTGGCCATTGTTGTTCCGGTGTTTTGATGTCTACGGAAACTTTATAGTTCGTGCCGTGATGGATCTGCTTGAAATAATCATTAATTAAACGGGGTAAATCATTCCCCCATGCCAAAGCACCACCAAAAAACAGGTTAAGAAAAAAGGTAAGAAAGCCGATAAATTTTAATACAGGCATTTTAATCATTTTTATCTCTCTTGTTCTTACCTTACGCTCTATTACCTGACACCAGTGAGGTAAACCATGATCCAAAAATATTCAGTATCTGCTGGATGTTAATAGTGTAACGCGCTTGATTATTAGTTAATGGGATAAATAGCAAATCAATTTGTGTCTATTCTTCGAATCGGCTTTTTCTTCTGAGTTTATGCTGTTAGCGCTCTTAATGCGTTACGGGGCTTGGTTTTGCGGGACTTACCCTAAACTGGCCTATAAAGCTGGCTATAAAACAGGCGAGGGAGGAATATGCTCGATAAATTAGATACCGCCTTTCATTTTCGACAAGAAGCCCTGGTACTCCGCAACCAGCGGCAGGAAATTCTGTCGGCGAACATTGCCAATGCGGATACCCCTGGCTATCAGGCTCGCGATATCGATTTTGCCGCCCAATTAAGAAAGGTGATGGAGCATGGTCGTGTGACGGGGAATGGAATTGGGCTGACTCTGACTTCCAATCGACATATTCCCATTCAGCCTCAGAAACGTCTGGAGATGGATCTGTTGTACCGGGTGCCTCACCAGACGGCGATGGATGGAAATACCGTTGACATGGATATGGAACGCAGCAATTTTGCAGATAACAGTCTGAAATATCAGGCTGAACTTACCATGACAAATGCTCAGATCAAAAGCATGATGTCAGTTCTACAGTCACAAGGATAATGGGAATGTCTCTACTCAGTATTTTTGATATTGCCAGCTCCGCGCTTTCTGCTCAGTCTCAGCGGCTGAATGTCAGCGCCAGCAATATGGCGAATGCCGATAGTATCGTTGGGCCGAATGGCGAACCTTATCGTGCCAAACAAGTCGTATTTCGTGTCGCTGCACCAGCAGGGCAGGAGATCGGCGGTGTGCGTGTCAGTGAAGTGGTGGATGATCCCACACCTTTCCGTCTTGAATATCAACCGGGCAACCCGTTGGCGGATGAAAAAGGTTATGTGCGTATGCCAAATGTGGATGTCGTCGGGGAAATGGTCAATACCATCTCTGCTTCCCGCAGTTATCAGGCAAATATTGAAGTTTTCAATACTACTAAGTCCATCGTGCTGAAAACCCTGACTTTGGGTCAGTAACAGGAATTCCATTATGGCAATTACCGCTTCAATCAATGATTCTTTGGATAATTCAACGGTCGGTGAATTAGCCAGCATCACCAAAACACAGTCGCATAAAAGTGGCGATATCAAAGATAACTTCCTGAATTTACTGGTTGCACAGCTCAAAAATCAGGACCCAACCAATCCAATGCAAAACAATGAAATGACTTCGCAGTTTGCCCAGATCAGTACTGTCGAAGGCATTGAAAAGCTTAATAAATCGTTGGGTGCCGTTATCGGACAGATGGAAGGCAACCAGGCAATGCAAACGACCATGTTGATTGGTCGTAAGGTTATGATCCCAGGGAATAAAATTTTAGTCGGTTCCAATGAAAAAAAAGAAATCAGTGCACTTGGCTTTGAACTGAACCGGCCTGCCGACAGTGTCAAAGTAACCATCAAAGATAAAAGTGGTGCGGCAGTCCGGGAATTGGATATCGGTAAGTTAAATACAGGTGTTCATAATCCCGTATGGGATGGTAAGGACGCGGATGGTAAGGATGTTGCAGACGGTGCATATAGCTTTACTGTTTCTGCAAGCTATCAAGATCAAGCGATAGTGACATTCTCGTTGACACAAGGTGTGGTAAACAGCGTCACGCGGGATGAAGACGGCACTAAATTAGATTTAGGGCTGGCGGGTATGGTAACCATGGATAAAGTTCGTCAGATTCTTTAATTAAACGGAGGACATATGTCTTTTTCACAAGCGGTCAGTGGCTTGAATGCCGCAGCGAGTAATCTGGATGTTATTGGTAATAACATTTCAAACTCAGCGACATTTGGCTTTAAATCTAGCTCTGCCGCGTTTGCGGATGTTTTCAGTGGTTCAGACGTCGGTTTGGGTGTTAAGGTTTCTGGTATATTTCAGAACTTTAAAGATGGCTCAACCACTAAGACTAATCGCCAGTTGGATATGGCAATTACACAGGGCGGTTTTTTCCGCATGCAGGATTCCAGCGGTAATATTTTCTATTCCCGTAACGGTCAGTTCCAAATGGATAAAGAACGTAATCTGATCAATATGCAGGGCATGAAGTTGACGGGTTATCCGGCGGTAAATGGAGAGCTTCAGCAAGGCGGAGCTGTAGTACCGCTTTCAATTCCAACGGATATGTTGAATGCGAAAGTGAGCACAGAAGTTAAGTTGAAAGCTACCCTAAATTCAATGCACCCAGCGATTGATCAGGTGAAAAACGCCTTTGATCCGAATAATAAAGACAGCTTTAACTACAGCACTACTCTGCAAGTCTATGACAGTTTAGGGAATCAACATGATCTCAATATATTCTTCGTGAAAACAGCCAATAATAAGTGGGAGTTTCATGCTAAGGATATTTCTGTAGCAGGTTCTACCGCTCATAAATTGGGTGATGTGGTATTTGACGGTAATGGTCAAATGGTCGACACCAATAATGCATTTACATTTGATGTAGAATCTTTGAATGGGTCAGTTGCTGCGCCAATTACCATCGATTTTTCGGGGAGTAAACAGCAAAACATTGCACAGGATTCTACCTCTAATCCAATACAAGATGGTTATGCCGCAGGGAGTTTCATTGACTACCGTGTGGATAATGACGGCAAGATTTACGGTACTTATTCCAACAACCAGAAACAAGTATTAGGTCAGGTAGTATTGGCAAACTTTTCTAATCCTGAAGGCTTGGCTGCGCAAGGCGATAACGTTTGGGCAGAATCCGGTGCATCCGGCAGCCCGGTAGTGGGGACTGCGGGTTCCGGTAACTTCGGCAAGCTGATTAGCGGTGCGCTGGAAGCGTCTAACGTGGATATGAGTCAGGAGCTGGTCAATCTGATCGTCGCTCAGCGTAACTATCAATCCAACGCCCAAACCATCAAGACTCAGGATCAAATCCTGCAAACTTTGGTCAGTATGCGTTAATAAGCGCAGGCGGATAGCTTTATGGATCACGTTATATATACCGCTATGGGAGCCGCGCGCCAGACACTGGAGCATCAGGCCGTTACTGCTAACAATCTGGCGAATGCTTCGACGCCGGGCTTTAAAGCTCAGCTTGCTGCCTTGCGTGCTGTGCCAATTGAAGGTGAAACCCTACCTACCCGTACTTTGGTTGTTGCCTCCACTCCCGGCATGGATAGCCGTCAGGGGCCAATGAATTATACCGCTCGTCCATTGGATGTTGCTGTCGGACAAGGCGGCTATCTGGCTGTCCAGCTTGAAGATGGGGCAGAAGCCTATACCCGCAACGGCAATATCCAGATTTCACCAGAAGGGCAACTGATGGTGCAGGGGCGTATGTTGATGGGTGAAAACGGACCAATAGATGTTCCACCACAGGCTGAACTGACTATTGCAGCAGATGGTGCCATTTCTGCCCTGATTGCAAGCGATCCGCCGACTTTATTGGGGCAGATTGGCAAACTGAAAATCGTCAAACCGGAAGCGGGTCAAGTAGTGCGCGGTGATGATGGTTTGTTCCATTTAACGCCACAGGCGCGGGAACAACAAGGTGATGAACTGGCGGTGAGTACTGAAGTGAAAATCATGCCGGGTGTACTGGAAGGCAGCAATGTTAATCCAGTGGAAAGCATGGTGAACATGATCGCCAATGCGCGTCGTTTTGAGATGCAGATGAAAGTCATACACAGTTCCGATGAAAATGCTCAGCGGGCTAACCAGCTTCTCGCTATGAGCTAATCGGGGGGGATAAATTCATGATCCGATCTTTATGGATTGCCAAGACTGGGCTGGATGCTCAGCAAACAAATATGGATGTAATTGCCAACAACTTGGCAAACGTCAGCACTAATGGTTTTAAACGTCAGCGTGCGGTGTTTGAGGATTTACTTTATCAAACTGAACGCCAGTCCGGTGCGATGTCGTCCGAACAGACTAACCTGCCATCCGGTTTACAGATTGGTACAGGGGTTCGTCCGGTAGCGACTGAGCGATTGCACAGTCAGGGGAACCTGGCACAGACCAGTAAAAGTGAAGACGTGGCAATAAAGGGACAGGGTTTTTTCCAGATTCAGTTGCCTGATGGCACAACTGGCTATACCCGTGATGGTTCATTTCAGGTGGATCAGAATGGTCAATTAGTGACTGCCGGTGGTTTTCAGGTCGTGCCTGCCATCATCATTCCAGACAATGCCACTAAAATGAACATTGCCCGTGATGGTATCGTTAGCGTAAACGTGCAGGGGCAAAACGCGCTGCAGCAGGTTGGACAACTGACACTGACTACCTTTATTAATGAAAGCGGTCTGGAAAGCATCGGTGAGAACCTGTATCTGGAAACTAACAGTTCCGGTGTTCCGGTAGAAAATGCACCGGGCATCAATGGTGCCGGATTGCTCTACCAGGGGTATGTTGAAACCTCTAACGTCAATGTGGCGGAAGAACTGGTCAGTATGATTCAGGTTCAACGAGCCTACGAAATTAACAGTAAAGCAGTATCGACTTCAGATCAAATGCTGCAAAAACTGACTCAGTTATAACCTAATCATTAATCAGTGGGGGAATAAATTCCCCACGATTTCTACGATAAACTTAAGAGCATCGAAGATGGATACAATGCCCGTTGCTGAAAGCTATGCTGAAAAACATGCCGAAAAACATGTTGCTTATAGCTCTGCCGGTTTACGGAAAAACCGGGGGAATAAGCGGCATATCAGCAGAACTGTGGCGGTAATCGCATTGTCGGTACTGACATTAGGGGGATGTGCTTATATGCCGCACAAACCACTGGTGAAAGGGGTGACAACTGCCAAACCCGCCGAAGCACCTGCCCCAACGCCGAATGGTTCTGTTTTTCAGACTGTCCAGCCAGTCTATTACGGTTATCAGCCACTGTTTGAAGACCGTCGTCCACGCAATATCGGTGATACGCTGACGATTATCCTGCAAGAAAATGTCAGTGCCAGCAAAAACTCCTCAGCGAATGCCAGCCGTAATGGTAAAACCAGTTTCGCTGCTGCCTTGACTCCCCGTTTTTTACAGGGATTGATCGGTGGTGATAAAACTGATTTGGGCATGGAAGGTAATAATGAATTTGGCGGTAAAGGCGGGGCGAATGCAAACAATACTTTCAGGGGCACAATTACTGTGACCGTGGATCAATTGTTGGCAAACGGTAACCTGCATGTTGTCGGGGAAAAACAGATTGCTATCAATCAGGGAACGGAATTTATCCGCTTCTCTGGCGTTGTGAACCCGCGCACCATCACTGGTAACAATACAGTCAGCTCTAATCAGGTTGCAGATGCCCGCATTGAGTATGTTGGCGATGGTTATATCAATGAAGCGCAGCACATGGGGTGGTTACAGCGTTTCTTTATAAATATCTCACCGTTTTAAAAGAGGATGGTCAGGATGAAAAAATTAGTCGCCAGCCTTTTTACGTTTTTGCTGGTACTGTTCAACACATTCGTGCCGACCAGTGCTTTTGCTGAGCGCATTCGTGATTTGACGACCATTGAGGGCGTCAGAGATAACGCGCTGATTGGTTATGGCTTAGTGGTCGGGCTGGATGGCACGGGTGACCAGACCATGCAAACGCCTTTCACTACCCAAAGTTTAAGTAATATGTTGTCACAGTTGGGTATCACTGTGCCGCCCGGTACAAATATGCAGCTTAAGAACGTTGCTGCTGTTATGGTGACAGCCAAGTTGCCCCCATTTGCGCGTTCAGGGCAAAGCATTGACGTGGTCGTTTCCTCATTGGGTAATGCCAAAAGTCTGCGTGGTGGTACATTGCTGATGACTCCACTGAAGGGTGTTGATAATCAGGTATATGCACTGGCGCAGGGCAATATTCTGGTCGGTGGTGCGGGAGTGAGTGCAGGTGGCAACAGCCTTAAAATCAATCAACTTGCAGGCGGGCGAATTTCCAATGGTGCTGTCATTGAACGGGAGTTGCCAACGAAATTTGGTCAGAAAGGTATTCTGAATCTGCAATTGAATGAAGATGATTTTAGCCTGGCTCAGCAAATCAGTGATGCTGTCAACCGTCTGAACGGGGTAGGCACAGCAACAGCGCTGGATTCCCGCACGGTACAGTTACGTTTGCCGATAGAGAACAGCGAACAGGTGAAATTCCTGTCACAGGTTCAGAACCTGAATATTCGTGTCGATGCTGGCGACGCCAAAGTGATTTTCAACTCCCGTACAGGATCGGTGGTGATGAACCGCAATGTCACATTGGATAGCTGCGCAATTGCTCATGGCAGCCTGTCTGTGATTGTTGAACGTCAGACGGTAGTCAATCAGCCGAATACACCACTGGCAGGGGGAAATACTGTTGTGACCCGCAATACCGGGGTTGGTATTCAGGAGCAGGGCGGTGTGCTACAGAAAGTGAATGCCAGTGCAAACCTGACGCAGGTTATTCGTGCGCTGAATGTTTTGGGAGCAACACCGACAGACTTGATGTCTATTTTGCAGGCGATGGAAAGTGCAGGTTGCTTGCGGGCGAAGTTGGAGATTATTTGATGAATGATTTTCTGACGGTGCCGAATGTTGCTTACGATGTGAATTCACTCCATTCACTGAAAGCCAAATTGGCACAGGAACCACAACAGGGGCTACGGCAGGTAGCCCAACAACTGGAAGGCGTATTTGTTCAGATGATGCTGAAAAGTATGCGTTCCTCGTTGCCACAGGATGGCATATTGAGTAGTGACCAGACGCGTTTTTATACTTCGATGTACGATCAGCAGATTGCCCAGGATCTTTCTCAAAAAGGACTGGGATTTGCCGATATGATCGTCAAACAGTTTTCCGACGCTATTCCTAATACTACTATCCCTAATACTACTATTCCTAATACTAACAGCACTCCCAGTGAATTGGCCGGAACTGTGCCGACGCCATTGGATAATGAAATCCTGCATACCCTGCCAAAACAGGCTTTGGAGCAGTTTCTACGTCGGACAATGCCTGATAAATCACCCAATCGTGCAGCACAGTCGAAAACTCTGCCAATGACCAGGTCTTTGCCAATAACTGGGTCTTTGCCAATAAACAGTGCCAGCTTTGTTTCTATGCTTTCTGTGCCTGCGCAGATAGCCAGTCAGCAAAGTGGGATCCCCCATTTACTGATCATTGCACAAGCAGCGCTGGAATCTGGTTGGGGGCAACGGGAAATTTTGACTGAAGAGGGCAAGCCGAGTCATAACCTGTTTGGTGTCAAAGCAGGCAAGAGCTGGCAAGGACCTGTCACTCAGATCACGACAACCGAATACATTGCTGGTGAACCGAAGATAATACGTGACAGTTTCCGGGTTTATGACTCTTACCTGGAAGCTGTCACGGATTACGTCAAATTACTGGCGGAAAACCCGCGCTATGCCAAAGTCGCCCGGTCAACGACCGCAGAACAGGGAGCATACTCCTTGCAAGATGCAGGGTATGCCACAGACCCTGGTTATGCTGAGAAATTGGTATCACTGATCCAGCAATTAAAGCGTAGTGGCCATCAGATGGTAAAAGCCTATGACTATGATTTCGATAACTTGTTCTGACCGAACAGTCTAAGTCATTTTTGTTCAAGGATCAGAATATCCTGCCGATAACTTTTACAGATAATTTATCCCTTTCGTCTTTCAAGTTGCCTCTTGAAATCCATAGGGTATATACCGATAACAACAGTAGTTGGCCTCCCATGATGGAGGCATAACGAAAACGTAAAAGGATCTACACATGTCCAACAGTCTTATGAATACTGCCATGAGTGGTATTAATGCTGCGCAGGTGGTAATGAGTGTAGTGGGTAATAACATTGCCAACTCCAGAAGCGAAGGTTATAACCGACAGACCACCGTAATGACACAAAATAATGGAGCTATGTCACCTGCTGGTTTTGTGGGTAACGGTGTGACGGTGACTACCATTAACCGTGAGTATAGCGAGTTTACTAATCAGCAATACAACGCGGCGCAAACCAAACAATCTGCCTTAAAGGCTTATAACGAGCAAATTACCAAAATCAACAATTTGTTGGCAGATAAAGACACTAGCTTGTCGAACTCCATTGAAGACTTTTTCAAAAGCCTGGGGACGGTTGAAAGCAATGCAGAAGACAGCGCGGCAAGAACCACGGTGTTAGGCAAAGCGAAAGGTTTAGTCAGCCGATTTAAAGAAGCAGACGAATTTCTGCGTCAGGTTGATGACAGCATCAATTCTCAGATTGAGCAAAATGTTAAAGAAATCAACAAATACGCAGAAGAAATTGCCAAACTGAATAATGAAATCACCCGTATACGTGGTGTGGGTACAGGTGAACCGTTGGCATTGTTGGATAAACGTGATCTGGCGGTCAGCAAGTTAAATGAACTGGTGGAAGTGAATGTTACTCAGCAGGATGGCGAGGTTTATAACGTCTCATTCGGTGGCGGTATGTCACTGGTATCGGGTAGTAAATCCTATCGGATAGAAGCTATTCCATCCAGTACTGACAGTAGCCGTATTACGCTAGGTTATAACAATAGTACAGTGGGGACGAGAGAAATTGATGAGCGTTTCGTTTCAGGCGGCAAGTTGGGCGGGGTATTGCGCGTGCGCAGCGAAGTTGTCGATTCAACCCGCAATGAACTGAACCAACTGACGCTGGTCATGGCTGACCAATTTAACCAGGTGCAACATGGTGGCTTTGACCTGAAAGGTAAACCGGGCGTTGATTTCTTCAACGTCAGCAAACCGAATGTTGTTTCTAACAGTGATAACAAAGGTACGGCTGACATCAAGGTGGAATATAGTGATACCACCAAAGTGAAAGCTAGTGATTACACTCTCAAATATGAAAGTGGAGATTGGAAAATACAACGTCTTTCTGATCGCGAAATAGTTGCTGTGACTAAAAACGGCAATACGCTGGAATTTGATGGGCTGAAAGTAGAAATTGATGCTACTAGCGTACAGGATCACGATAAATACACACTGAAAACGGTCAGTAACGTCGTGGCTACGTTAGAATTGAATCTTAAGGATTCATCCCAATTGGCGACAGCGGCAGACAAAAAGGCTGGTCAAAGTGATAACCGCAACGCGAAGAAATTCCTTGAATTACAGGATAAACGTTTGGTGGATGGCAAGGCTTCCTTTGCCGGAGCATACGCCTCACTGGTAAGCACAGTGGGCAGCAAAGCCGATAGCGCAAATATCAGCGTTGAAACACAAGGTCATATCGTTGATAAACTGAAATCGACCCTTGAATCAATTTCCGTCGTTAATATGGACGAAGAATACGGCGAGCTGCAACGTATGCAACAGTACTATCTGGCAAACGCCCGTGTGATCCAGACGGCGACAACTTTATTCGATGCTATTTTGGGCATTCGCTGATAACTGTTTCTGATGGTAACTATTCTTGCTAGTCGCTATTCGCCGGTAACAAAAAGGAAATGATATTGTGCGTGTAAGTACGAATTTATTATACAGCCAAAAAATGAATGGGATTTTGGGCGCCCAATCCAAGTGGATGAAATATGGTGAACAACTGTCCAGCGGTCGCCGGGTAATTAATCCATCCGATGATCCTTTGGCTGCATCACAAAGCATCATGGTTTCTCAATCTGAATCGAAAAACCAGCAGTTTATGACTGCTCGTATTTTTGCCAAAAATGCCATGTCATCCCAACTGAGCATTACTTCTGATGTCGTTAAGGTGGTAGCTAATGTGTTTGAGACTTTAGTTGCGGCGGCGGATGAGCAGAGTGAGCAGGATCGTGAATCCTATGCGCAGCAATTGGAAGGTTTTAAACAAGCGCTGCTGAACCTCGGCAATAAAACTGACGGTAATGGCCGTTATATTTTTGCTGGTTATAAAACGGATAAGCCGCCTTTTGTAGCAGATAAAGATGGCAAAATCAGTTACGTCGGAGGTTACGAAGCAATCACCCAGAAAGTGGATGATAACCGCACAATGGTGATTGCTCATACCGGACAGCAAGTCTTCTTATCAGCGACATCCAACCCAATTAAAGAGCCTGATGGCAGTCCGAGTGAATCTGATGTTTTTGCCTCCATTGATATGGCAATCAAAGCGTTGAGATCGCCATACAGTTTAGCGACTGAAGAGCAGAAAAACGAAGCTAATGAGCTGATGAATAAAGCTAACCGTGGGATCCGTAACAGCCAGAATAACTTCTCTTCTGTGGAAGCCGTACTTGGTTTACAACTTCAGGAATTGGATAAACTGGATTTTTTGGGGAATGAACGTAGTATTGCCAATAAAGTTCGCTCTGGGGAATTGGTCGATGTGGATTGGACTGCGACTATTTCCAGCTATTTCCAACAACAGGTTGCTTTGCAGGCTTCTTTTAAAGTGTTTACAGACTTAAAAGGAATGTCTCTGTTTGAGATGTATCGATAATTAAGTCTAATGTGAGATTGTGATTTTTAGGCTCTTGGCTCTTATCTGTTTGTTAATTAAACGGATAAGGGCTTATTCCTTTCCTCTGTGTTTTTATCACGCTTTTTTTATCACGCATTATTATTAATAGCCTAAATTTATTATACCTCTTAGGGGGTATTGAATTTTTCTTCTCCGACAAATCCTGGTTTTTCTATTCATCATATTATTTTATCTTGTGATCAAGATCTGATCTTTGGCAGGCCGAGAGAATGCCGTATTAAGTTTTTTGATATAAACGTTTCAGATTTAATTTAATGAGCTTAAGAAAGGATTAAATCTCGTCTTATGCCTTATAAACAGATGAGAAAAATAAATGAGCATGAAAATTATAAATATACTCGCCTGTATCACCTTTATTTTGTTCAGTACTATATTGATAGGATGTTTGTCAACTGTTGATTTTGAGTGGACGATCGGGGAAGAAGGGATCAATACCGTTTGTGATGTGGTCAGTTCTTTTGTTATCAATGATGACAGAATATTGACAGCACCATTATGTCTTTTTTTTCTATTGCCATTTATGTTGGTATTTGCAGTGAAAGGCATCAAAGCATTTTCACTGTGCAAGTTGAAATCGATCAGTTATGTACTGGTTGCAGGATTTTCAATGGGATATTGGTATTGGATGTTCTTTGGTCGGTTTATCGGGTGTTCATTCGCGACATATTAATCTGATATGTCCTTTAACCAGTCTAATTACCTAAAATGGTTATTTATTGGGAGATGACAGGAATTTATCTCCCAATAAATAACAACCAAAATATTTTTTAATCTTCTTTTGATAGTGACGAGAGGGTTATAATCGTAAAGTTTAGTCATAGAGTCAGTTATTTGATTAATAAGGTATATTTATTGTGATGCGATTTGGCGCTTATTGATAGAGCTATACGTTAAGATCAATGTCAAAACCGATAGTAGAGCGATAGCCCCTCTTTTTAGGATCTATCAATTTGGCCAGAGCTTTGATTTTTTCTTGTCTGACTAAATACAAATCAGGCTCATATAAATGATAAAATTTCTGTATTTCATTGATGAAATTATTTTTGTTAATTCCAACTTGTTCTAAATTGAATATGTTAATAGGTGCTTTATTTTTATGTGGCATTTTTATCCCTTATCGTATATATAAAAAATATGTTGTTGCGTTTTTTTAAGGGTGATAAGCTTATATGCTCTTCCCCTTTCAAATTCTCAGTCTGAAAGCTATAAGGTATAAAATTTAAATATTTATTAGATTTTATTTTTGATTCTTGGTGATGAAAACTTATTTGTCAATATATTAAAACCGTATATATGATGTAGATCAATAATAACTATTTGTTGAAGAATGGGTAACGTTGATATATCTTTTGGGTTCATTTTTACTTCTGTAATAATTTGAATATGGATGAATTCAATCTTGAAAAAAGAGTGTCTGCAATTGCAGCTTTACTGGCAGATAGCACTCGTACCCGAATATTATTTTTAATGATGGATGGTCGTGCTTATACTGCTACTGAATTAAGTGCTGTTGCTGATGTGGCTCCTTCGACAATGAGTACTCATTTAAGTCGATTGGTAGAACAAAATCTGGTGATTTGCATTAAACAGGGAAGATTCCGTTATTTTAAAATTCACAGTGAAGACGTTGCTGTATTATTGGAAAACATGATGTGTTTTGCTAATAGCGAAGATATGGGCACTATCAAAATTTCCACACCAAAATCACTGCGCTTTTTCCGAACTTGTTATGACCATATGGCAGGAGAGGTGGCAGTAAAAATTCACAATAGTTTGCTTGTGCTTGTGCTTGTGCTTGTCTGGATTGGAGTGAGCGGTATTTTCATCTGAGTGGTTTTTTGGGCGCCTCTTTGCTGAAAACTTTTCTGCAAAAAAAGTGGGCTGTCAAACAGTTAGATAGCCGTGAGCTGAAATTGACAGAGCAGGGAAGAAGAGTCGTTCAGCAGAAGTTTGGCGTTGGAATATAGGCGGTGTATACCCTATGGGTTTCAAGAGGTAACTTGAAAGACGACGGGGATAAGTTAAACCGCCATATTTTTGTAATCACGATGCCATACATTTCACAATTCAATACCCTGATAACCAGCTAAAATTCGTTCCCATTCCTGCTGAGCAAACCATTTCTGGGTTTCTCCGTTGTAATGCATATCATCGGAGATAAATACGCCAAATTGAGTGGCTATGCCGTTGTAGTTTGGGGCATTTCTGGCATCAACCAGTGTTCGGTATTCAGGATTGGCGGCGATAACACTATTAATTGCCTCGGTTACGTAACTGATATTAATGGGATCAAACCAAACTGAAAGTGGGTAATAAAATCGCCATGGTATGTTGCGGGAGCCTATGGCATCACTGAGGCCAGTGATAATACGGATAAAATTCATCTCTGATGCTTTTGCTGCTGCTAAGCTTTCAGTTTCTGCTTCCCACTGATTCCAGTGAACAGCCAGTATACGAGGATTTTTACCCATTTTACGCAGGGAATTGACCGCCATACGTAATGTTCTGACGGCGCGGGGATAGAGCGAGTCCACATCGTCAGGATCTCGTTCTGGTGCCCAGCGATTATCGGGAATATCAGGCAAATACATACCCTGTCCACCGTAACCCATCAGAACGACATAAAGATCAGGCAAACTAAGTGTGTTACCTGCGTCGATATGATCTTGCCAGTGGCGGGCGAAACGATTTGCGAGATTGACAGGGTGATCCTGATTACCACGTAGCAGACCGCTGGGAGCACCAATATTGGCATGACCAAAACTGGTTAACCCCGTCCAATTAATTGTGGAAAAATTAACGCTATAAACTTCTGGCAAGGATAAGGTAAATACGTTTTCTAAACCCTGAATAATTGCTTCATCTGATGATAATTCAGTACCATGACCATAACTGTTTGATTGGCCAAGGACGATTAATAATGGCGCGTCATTATTTCTCCACAGAGGATATATTTTTTCAGAAAGGGATGATTTTTTATCTATCATTACGATCTCCTTTAGTGTTTTTTTCTATGCTTAATTGATATAAAGATGGTATTTTTCACACATAATAGAAACTAACTTTTTTGTTAAAAAGATCAATCAATAGATAATATGCTTTAAATATCTTATTTAATAAGATACCCAGTATGAGTGTTGAATTTTAAAAGAATGATTCATTAATTATTATAACTTGCATTCTTACATATTTATAAATGTAATTTTTCCCCACTTGTCCCCCCCTACACAAAGGTAATAAATTCATTCAATCATTATCACTCATTAATATATTCGTTCTGTTTAGCAGCGAGAGTATATTTAACCATCTCAGTAGCCTGTCGATTTTTGAATTACATTTATCAGAGGGGATTATTTATACTAAAGCGGATAGGTGAATAGCTTATATGATATAGCAGTTATCATTTTAGAACTCCATTAATGATGAGTAATAGTAATGCTTATTTTAAATGATTTCATTAAAAGGGGGAAATATGAAAATTTTATTTAGTATCGTTTTAATGGCCTTATCTTTAATAACAAATCCAGCTATGGCTAGCCATAAGGCTGATATAGATTTTATAAACGAATCATCCAGTACATCTAATAGTATTTATATTGTGAAAAAGAATAATTGGTGCATGTCTGATCCTGGCCCAGACAAAATAATCATTTCTCGACCTGTACTTTCAAATATATCAAAAGTCTCTATACCTATTGAAACACAAGCTTGTACATTGTTTCAATGGAGGGAAATAGATTGGAAAGTAAATTATGGAGTTAGCGCAAGCCCTGAAAGTCCCGGAGCTTGCGATTTGAAATGGATTCTTTGGCCGAAATGGGTATGGAACAACGTTGGTTGGCGTTGGCAAATTGAGAGTAATTGTCCCATAAAAAGTGCAAAGTGTAGTAAAGACAATGGCAGAGGCCGTCTTGATATGTTCGATTGTTTAAACAAGGAAGTCTCGTTCAGCGATGCCAATGGAGACAAGGGAAGGGTAGAAATAGTTTTTAATTTTGAAGGATAATTAGAGTTTAATTATTTGTATTAGCTCAGACTTGACCTGACAGTTACCGGTTATTTATACAGGTGTCTGTCAGGTTAAATCTAGTTCAGATTTTTTTCTGCCCAGAGTCGTTTTCCATCTAGTCATGTTTCCATTGGTGTTCGACCACAACACATTTTACCTTGATGTGTTCTTTCATTATTGTAGTGCCATAACCCGTTGTCCAGATCCGATTGCAGACTTTCCAGATCACCATACAGCTTTTTGCGGAACGTGATTTGGTAAAACTCTTGTAAAATCGTTTTATGGAACCGTTCACAGATACCATTAGTTTGCGGAGACATCGCCTTCGTTTTGGTATGGTCGATATCATTAATCGCTAAATAAAGTTGATAATCATGATGTTCAACTCGACCACAGAACTCAGTTCCTCTATCCGTCAGTATTCTTAGCATTGGCAGCTGGTGAGATTGATAGAACGGTAATACACGGTCATTTAACAAGTCTGCTGCCGTAATCGGTGTTTTGCTCGTGTACAGCTTACAATGCGCAACTTTCGAATACGTATCGATGAATGTTTGCTGATAAATACGCCCAACCCCTTTCAGATTACCCACGTAGAAAGTATCTTGTGAGCCTAAATAGCCAGGATGAGCTGTTTCGATTTCACCACAAGCCTCGTCATCATGGGCTTTCTTCTCAAGGGCGGTGATTTGAGCGTCATTGAGTGTAATACCTTCTTCAGCAACTTTAGCTTCAAGGGCTTTGAGCCGTTTTGCAAAGTTCTCAAGGTTGTTCCTGAGCCAGATAGAGCGTACACCACTTCCTGAGATGAAAATGCCTTTTTGTCGTAACTCATTACTGGTTCGATGTTGCCCGTGAGCAGGGAACTCTACCGCATGTTCAACAACGGCACGCTTAGTCGTCTCATCCGCTCTATTTTTAAAATTAGGAACACGACGGCTTTGGTTGATAAGATTATCAATACCGCCTTCTTGGGCAAGTTCTTGATAACGATAAAACGTATCGCGTGATACGCCCATCACTTTGCAAGCTTTAGAAACGTTGCCGAGTTCTTCCGCTAAATTAAGTAAACCGACTTTGTGTTTAATAATAGGATTGTTAGTATATAGCATGAGAGTTACCTCGTGTTTTGTTTAAGATTTGGACATCTCTATCAAAACCGGTAACTCTCAACTTTTCAAGTTGAATTGTCAGATCAAGTTTGAACTACTACAGATAATGTGTTGTCTAATAACTGGTCGAAATAATTTTTTCCTCTTACTCCTGATTCTGTCTTCTTTTGAATTATATAGGTAGTGTAACTATCACCGAAAGCATCAATCAAACGAGCAGCTCAGTAACCTATATACAAATATTTGGTCATGTATTCAAAGCGTTGATCACCCTCAAACATAATATTCACGTTCAATGAAAGTGCCGATGATTTTGTCATGCATTTCAGGTGATTTTGAATAACTGAGTGTTTTACGGTTCAGGCGCTTTATTCAGTTATGTAAGGTTAAGTTTTCGCGTTCGATACGTTGAGTAAAATATTTTCCAACCAGATGGTTGGCTGAAGGCAGTAAATTATAGGCACGGTAAGAATAATTGAGCGGGAAAGTACGATGATAGGATAAACAACGATAACGCTGATGACCACCTTTGCCAATACTGTGTTTTTTAACGTCCTTCGTTTGGTGACAAAATCGACATATTACTTCCACTGTAGCCATGTATGTTATCTCGCAAAAAGAGGCATTGTAGATGAAGAACAACATATTAAATACATGACCGTTCCAATGATAGCAATTGTTACAAAAAATGCCCTGTTATGCTGGGTATCATTGATATTTGTCATATAACATATTCCGTTTTCCAATAAAAATAATATAAAAAACAAAATTACCCATATATAAACAATAAAAAACTAATAAATACACTAAAAATTAGTATTTTAGCATATGATTGTGTTTTTTATGTGCGTATTGCATTAATAATTTCAATCTAAGATACTGTCCAAAAGTCAAACAAAATAAATTTTAAGTTAAAATATCTGATCAACCAGATTGGACTAAAATAATAACTTATTTAAATCATCACATTGAAATAAAAATCCAGAGATAATATGTTAATGTAACCAATAAAAAATATAACTGATGGTCAGAAATAACATAACTAAAAATTTTTTTTGGGAAAAATCACGACCTACTAAGGTGCCACCTATTTTATTTTGATGGAATATTGTTATGAAATTTATTGCTAGTAATGATTTAAAAATAAAAAATAAACGTTCTGCACTAATTATAGCGGGTACATCAGGAATAGGAGAGTCTGTGATTCATGATCTAATTATGCAAGATTATGATGTCACATTTACTTGGTGGAAAGGAAATTCCAAAGCAAAAAAACTAGAAGAAAAATACGGCACTCACATAAAATCAGTGCAGCTTAATTTAATGAATGAAGAAAGCGTCATGAAATTTTGTCAACGTATTGAGAGAGAAAAAATCAATGTAACAATTTATTGTGCTGGAGTTAATCCTGCTAAACTGTGTGATAATTTAGAGCCGAAAACTATAAAAAATATCACATGGATAAATTTTATTTCTGCTACACTGATCTTTAATATTATTGCTAATAATATGAAATTACACAAAGAATCAGAAACAAAATTTATTTATATCAGTTCTGTAGCGGCCCACAAGATAAATGTTGGTAACAGTATTTATGGTGCAACAAAAATAGCTATGGAACGATATATGTCCAATATAGCATTAGAGTTTGCACGATTTAACATACGAACTTTATGCCTTAGTCCAGGTTACATAAAAACACGTATGCTAGAAGAATATTGCAATAATAAAGGTATCACTTTACATGATATTGAAAAAAACATCCCCACCCGTCAACTACTTTTACCACAAGACATTGTTAATACTATAAACTCTTTTATTAACAACCAAATAACTACTACAGGTATCACATTAACATTAGGAAACGGTGAGAGGTTAATCTAATATGTATATTTCTGTGATAGAAAAAATATTTAAAGATGTGATGTACATTAGTGAAGATACAAAAATTGACATCAATAAGTCATTATTCCTAGATTATGATATGACATCTATTGATTTTATTGATTTTTCTTTCGAGTTGAAGAAAAAAATTAATATTGAACTTGCACCTGATATTTTATGGCCTATAAATAAAATGGCTACATTGGAAGAAAACTATTCATTTAAAGATAAAAAATGGACATCAGAAGGAATTTCTCGTTTAAACGAGCATCTAATGTTTTTAGATAACTCTAGAATTAATGATCCAAAAATAGAATTTAAAGAATTATACAAATATTTCACCATCTCTTATATAAATAAAAAGATAATTAATTCCATAAATAATTTGGGATGAAAAATGAGAAAGTCTTATATTAAAAACTATGGTGTTTATCATCAGTATGCTAAAAGTAGCACTGATTTACTATCATTAATGATCTCTAAAACTGCTAGAAGCTTTCCATTAGTAGATGTTTATTCTGTTCCAGAAATTTTAATCAGTGATCTTACACAGATTAAACGAGAGGATAGAGCTGTATTAAATACCATATCTAAATTATCAATCAATGCATTAGCTGATTTGGGACAAAAAATTAATCTTGAGTCTTTATCAAAAGCAGTACTTTACTCAGCTTGTGATAGTGAAGAGCATAATTTGCATACGTTAAAAGAGATTGTTCATAAAGGGATTAATGATTTTTGGAAAAACTTATCCTACTTTAAAAAATTAAATAATCCATTGGAAATGCTTCGGATGTTACCAACTAACCCCCTCTATCATATTTCAAAAATATTATCTAATCATGAAGAAGGTATTCCTTTGCGTGCTGCATCATTAAGTGGTATGAGTGCATTAAAAATGGCACAAGAAGATATTATTCATAATGATGTTAAGCAAGGCGCATTAATTATAAACAGTGCTAATATGTTAAGTTCTGATATTTTAACTGTGTTTGGCAGATTCGGCGAAATCCGCAATGACGCGTCGATGAACTCAGGAATTATTCCTAGCTGGGGTAGTGTTATCCTCCATTTGGATCACGATCCACATGGAGCGCTAGCTGAGATAATTTCTATAAATATTCATTATGCACCGAAAGTAAAATACACTCATGAAGATTGGGTAAACCTTTTTGTCCAACAAAAAAATAAACACGGAGCTCCAGATATAATAATTAGTTATGATAACGGAATATTAGAGCAAAAAGATTCAGAATATAATTCAATAGAAAAAATATTCCCTAATACAAAAATCATTAATTATAAATCAATCACAGGTTACACAGGAAGGTTAAATAACATTCTTGACATTTTATGTTGTCTGAATGATCCGGAAATTCCAAACGGCACCAGATTATTATTAAATGGAACTGGAATAAATTATGGTTTGGGATGTATATTTTTAACTAAAAAAGTGACATAAATATGGATAAAAACTTATCTTATGATCCATTGTGTATTAGTACATATAGTGCAGTTACCCCAATAGGTAATACACTTGAAGAAATATATTTTAATTTAAAAAATAATATTAGTGGAATTAAGCTTATTAAAAAATTTGACCATCATTCTTTGAATTCATCTTATGCAGGCATTCCAGATGAGGGAAATGAGTTCATTCAATGGCCAAAGAAAAAACATTTTCGCAATGGTGAACTCTTTTATGCAGAAAAAGCAATAGCTGAACTCTCCCGTCAAATAACGCTATCTGACTATTATTCAGACAATGAAATAGGTTGTATAATTGGCACGGATGAACCTGCTATGGACGTAGAGCAGTGTATTGAATTTACTAATAAATTGCCATCTAATGCCACTAGAGAAGATCGTATCAAAGCAGCAATTGAACATTTTAAAATCAGCGAACTATTCGACCTAGACTGCGGAGCCATTCTCAAATCTATTCATAATACTGTTCCGTTCACTGGCATCAGTTTTGCGCATCTTGGATTATGTTCTGCCTCAACGCAAAGTATCGGATTGGCTATGCGTGCTATTCAGAGAGGCCAGATAAAAGCGGCTATCACAGGTGGTGTTTCTGCTAAGGTTACACCGCTAAATATGGCTCGTTTAGAAGGGATGGGGGTTATTACTACTGATAATCGTTATACGGGATCACAACTGTCACGTCCTTTTGAGCGTAATCGTAGTGGTTTTGTATTAGCAGAAGGTGCCGTTTTTTTTGTCATTGAAAAAGAATCAGCCGTTCGAGCACGCCAAGGAATACCACTAGTGCGGTTATTGGGATATGGCAGTTCACTGTGCGCTGAAAATATAGTGGCACCACACCATGATGAGTTAGAAATGAGGCTATCAATGGAAAGGGCACTGAAGGACGCAAAGATCGCTAAGAGTTGTATCGATTTTGTTAGTGCTCACGGTACATCAACGGTACAAAACGATATTCATGAATCTCGAGCTATTTCCAGAGTATTTGGTGAACATCAACCGGCAATTATTGCAACCAAATCAAATCATGGTCATCTGATCGCCACCGCTGGTGCTATGGAGATACTTACGGTTATTGTGGCATTTCAACATAATTTCCTGCCGGGTATTCTAAATCTTAATGAACCAGACCCTATGTTACCGGAACATATTTCGTTAGTTAAGCAGCATACCTATATGCCATTGCATTATGCGATTAAAAATTCATTTGGTATGGGTGGCAGTGCAGCCAGCTTAGTATTAACCCCAA
>NZ_JBBMXE010000016.1:0-18239 GCF_037996745.1 Xenorhabdus siamensis | reverse complement strand
TAATCGTCTGCCCTGAACAGGATCTTCTTACCAGAGCGCGATATATAACAGCTGACATCTTCATTATTAAATGAGGGCTATTTCCTTATCGCTGATAATCAGGATAAAAAACCGCATCAATGTTAACGTGCAATCACAAACCGCGACTTATTATCCTGCGGTTAAAGTCTCACAACTTATTCAGGTAGAAGAATAGCATCTCGATTTCAGGTTATCAGGATGCAAAAAGTTACCCATCTGGCGGAACTCAAAGAGAAAAACTCAACTGTCTATGCAACAAGCTGTATCAAGCAATACAGGACAAAATATTGCAGATAACAAAAAACTCATTCCTGCCAGTGCAGTCATGGCAGGCGTGTATTGTGCCACTGATGCTCAACCGTGGCGTCTGGAAAGCACCGGCGAATGTCGTGCTCAGCGGAATTAGCGATGTCACGGAACGACTCAGCGACAATGAACAAAGCACTATGAATCAAAAAGGCATCAATGCTATCCGTTATTTCAATGGGAGGATTTGTCGTGTGGGGCGCACGTACTCTGCAAGATGATGACAACTGGCGCTACATTCCGGTTCGGCGTCTCTTTAATGCGGCAGAACGGGATATCAAACAAGCCATGCGAATTGCCGTTTTTGAACCCAATAGCCAACCTACTTGGGAACGAGTTCGGTCAGCCATTGACAATTATCTCCATCAACTTTGGCAACAAGGGGCATTGGCGGGAAATAAACCGCAGGAAGCCTATTTTGTCCAGATTGGTAAAGATATCACCATGTCCGATGACGACATTAAACAAGGGAAAATGATTGTCAAAGTTGGCATGGCGGCGGTTCGTCCGGCTGAATTTATTATCCTTCAATTTTCGCAAAATGTAGCACAGTAACCGTACTGAGGCGCGGTTCGCCGCGTCCTGTTCAGTCGTTGAGGAGACGATAATGGAGATAAAACAACCCGGCGTCACCATCACGGAAACCTGATATCCCAGCAACAAGACGATGCATTTATCGGTATCCCGGTTTTTATTGGTTATACTCAACCTCTGAAAAAGCCATGTCAGTGATAAAACCGCCATCAAGCTAAACAGCCTGGCCGATTTTACCCGGTCATTTAAAAAAACAGGATTAATGTACTATTCCGTGCGCCACTTTTTTGAAAACGGCGGTCAGCAAGCTTATGTACTGTCACTGGGTTCTGATAAACCACAAGGCAATTTTCAATCATTGATCACCGCGCTACAGCAAGATTGGGTTAAACAAACGATTTCCGCAGAGAGTGAAATCACGCTGATTGTGGTCCCCGATATTGTCTATCTGAATTTAATCGGATGGATTCAGATAATCGATCCAAAAGATCTTTGGCTACAATTTTGGCAATCAGTACTTAACCTTTGCAAAAGCCGACGCGGCATCATGGGATTGCTGGATGCCCCGGACGATCCCGCATTGGCCGCTGAGTGTTTAACGCAGTTCTCTTCCAGTGATCGGCAATGGGGCGCGGTATACTGGCCGCGACTAAAAAGCGCCTATCAGGAACAAGCGCAAAACCCTATCGTACTTTCACCTACCGCCGCGGTGGCCGCCGTCATCCAGCGTAACGATAACCAAATGGCGTCTGGACAGCCCCGCCAACGTCGCGTTAGCCAAGGTGATAAGCCCAATACGCTCTTATATTGAAGCTGATGCCCTCTTTTAATCAGAACGGTACTTCATTGAATCTGGTTCGCAGCTTTCCCGGCAAAGGGATAAAGATCTGGGGATGCCGAACACTGGACAACCCCCGGGTCCCCTGGCGTTATATCCAAATCCGCCGTCTGGTTTCCTATATCGAAGCCCATATGACCCAACTAGGCCGGGCCTTTGTCTTTGAACCCAATAACGCCATCACCTGGATGAAATTTAAAGGTCAAGCTTACAACTGGCTACGTCAGTTATGGTTAAAAGGCGGGCTGCGGGGTACTCAGGAAGATCAAGCATTTGAGGTGTTACTCGGTATTGACGAATCAATGAGTGAAGCGGATCTGCGAGCCGGGAAAATGATCATGAAAATCAAACTGGCTCTGCTCATTCCAGCGGAATTTATTGAGCTGAGTCTGACATTTGATACCCGTACCGGACTCACCGGATTATTAAACAGGGGCAAAATATGAACAATTTATACACCCCGTCGGTGTCACACCGTTTTATCGCCAGTTTTCTGTTTAACAATATTCCCAGCCCACTTGATATCGCCTTTCAGCGTATATCGGGACTCAGCCGTGAACTGCAAACCACCCAACACAGCCAGGGCGGAGAAAATGCCAGAAATGTCTGGCTGGCCGAAAAGATCCAACACGGCAGTCTGGTACTGGAGCGTGGTGTTATGACGGTTACACCACTCACTCTGATATTTGATCGCGTCTTGCGTGGTGAGAAAGCGGTGTATGCCGATGTCGTGATTATGTTACTGAATGAAAATTCGTTACCCGTGGCAAGCTGGACGTTAAGTAACGCGCTACCGGTTCGCTGGTCCACCGGCGACTTTGATGCCAATAGCAATGCCGTTTTGGTGAACTCACTGGAATTACGTTATCAAGATATGCGCTGGTTAGGAGTGAAAGTATGACCGTCGAAATTAAAGAACTGATTATTCAGGCTAAAGTCACCGATTCCGACAGTGATCACTCCCATCACACCGCGAGACATTAGCCCAAGAAACGCTGGATAACGCCCGTCTGATTGAGATCGTGAAACGGGAAGTATTAGAGGCATTGCGTGAAACAGGAGGCTATTATGAGCTTAATTGAACGCAGCCTGTCCAAACTCACCTCACCGCCTTCAAAGACCGGGAAGGGAAAATCTCCGTAGGCAGCTTACAGGCAATGTATAACCCCGATGGGATCCAACTTGATTATCAAACCCGCTATCAACAGGATGAAAGCATTAACCGCGCCAGCCAAAGCAGTCGTTATATGTTATCGCAACCCACCGGCCTGTCATTAACGTTGTTGTTTGATGCCACAATGCCCGGCAACAACATTCCGGTAGAAACCCAACTCGCAACCTTGAAAGCCCTGTGTACGGTGGATGCCAGCA
Organism: Xenorhabdus siamensis; assembly: GCF_037996745.1. NCBI lineage: Bacteria > Pseudomonadati > Pseudomonadota > Gammaproteobacteria > Enterobacterales > Morganellaceae > Xenorhabdus > Xenorhabdus siamensis. The sequence continues at coordinate 15,169 of NZ_JBBMXE010000016.1, read as the reverse complement.
CCAGCGTACCCCACTTCCTCAAAATCAAATGGGGCAAAATGCGTTGGGAAAATAAAGGCTATTTTGCTTGCGGGCAGGTGATCTCACCATCAATTACACCCTATTTGATCGGGACGCCACCCCGCTGCGAGCCAGCGTCACTTTATCGCTGATCGCGGACGAAAGCTTTGTTATTCAAGCCACTGAACAGCAGTTAAAATCACCGCCGATCACCGCAGTCAGCGTCACCGATATGCTCTCGCTGCCGTTAATCGCCTTAGGCGCCGGGGCTTCTCTGGCTGGCGGCATTGATTACCTCACCCTCGCTTGGCAAAACAATCTGGATAATCTTGATGATTTCACCCCCGGGCAAACGCTGCAAGCACAGGAGGGATACATGAAGATACCCACGATAACATTAAGATAGGCGGTAAAACACTCAACCAGTTTACGGTTATCAGTCTGACCGTCATTATCAAATCAACGGCATCCCCTCGGCCAACATCACTCTGGGTATCCGGTGATGCCAGTCATATTTTTGATGCCAAGCGCAAGCTGAACTGGCAAGCTGTCGCCCAAATCATGAACTTATCGTGCAACTGCAAAAAACCGTGTTGTTTAAGGGGATCATTGTTCGGCAAACATTGGGCTTAAAGGTCAGGACAGCATGATTACCCTAACGGCGAAGCATCCACTGCAAAAATTAACTAACAGTTTCCACTCTCAGCTATTCAATAAACAGAGTGATGAGGCGATTATCAAAAAACTATTTAGTCAGGCAATGGTATACCCGTCACGATAAAACAGGCGCCTCAGCTTAAAACCGTTCATGAGCAAATGGTGCAGTTTCGTTGCAATGACTGGGCATTCTTAAAAAGCCGACTGGCTGCCACCAATATCTGGTTATTACCCGGTAATGAAACGGTTACGCTGGCGACACCGGAATCACTTAATCGGTCAACTATGCATACCATTCAACAGCGTGCCAACGATCAAGGACATTGTGCTGTTTGAAGCGAATCTGCAATGGGATAACCAACGCAGCCCCAAAACCGTGAGTGTGCAATCTTGGGATATCGCACAACAAAAACTGTCTCAGGCCATCAGGCAAAAAACAGTCGGCTTGGCAGTAATCAACTCGCGCCAGACAGTTTGAAACTTTGACCGATCAAGACATGGCAATGGGTTTTCAGCTATCCCATTGGATAATGAACAAGCCAAATAGCTTGCGCAAGGCATCATGGATAACCGGCGCAGTGATAATATCTCCGGCAGCGTTGAAGTTGCAGGCAATAATCGCTATCAACCGGGTGATGTTCTGGCATTAAAGGCTTTGGTCAGGGAATGGATGGTCAGGCGATTATCACCGGCGTCAGTCAGATCATCAACCAGCGGCAAGGTTGGCGTACCCGGTTAACGCTGGGTTTGTTGCCGGAAATAGAACACGTTGGTACCGCAGGTTAAAGAGCTGCATGTCGGGATCGTGGAGAAATACCAACAAGACAGCCAATCACTAGGCCGTATTCCGGTCAAAATACCGGCCTTAAATTTAACCAATGGCGTACTTTTTGCCCGGCTGGGTAAACCTTACGCCAGTCATGAAAGTGGGTTCTGCTTCTACCCGGAACCGGGGGATGAAGTGATTATCGGCTTCTTTGAATGTGATCCCCGTTTTCCGGTGATATTAGGCTCCATGCATAATCCTAAAAATAAATCACCGGTAGAACCTAGTGAAAAAAATCCAATGAAAACCTTAGTGATTAAACAAGGAGATAATCAGCAAGCATTAATATTCGATAATCAAAGATAAAATTATCGCATTTAATAGCGGAGAAAATTCATTATCTCTGCAACAGGATAAAGATATTACGCTAAATTCGGCCAAGAATATTATCACTCAAAGGTCAGGAAATTAATATACAGGCGGAAAAATCCCTGTCAGCCACAGGAAAATCCGGCGTCGATATTAAAGGTGCGAAAATTAACTTAACACAATAATAAGGACAGCAAATGACAAACCCAATATTAGCCGATATTTATGGTCGGGGTTGGGCTGGCCAAATTTTCTACCAAGATAATTCTCACTGAAATACCTACCGGTGTCCAAATGGCGGCAGGCGCGGAAAATGTTCGCCAAAGCATGAAAATTCTTTTTCTCACTGAACCCGGTGAACGGATTATGCGTGAAGATTACGGTTGCGGTCTGAATGATTATCTGTTTGCTAATATCAATGATGAATTGATCGGAAATTCAAACCCGAATTGAAGAGCGGGTATTGCGCTATGAACCACGAGCGGAAATCACGATAATTCAGGTCAATCAGAGAACGGACTTGCCCAACACCCTATATGTTCAGGTGACTTATGCCCTGAGAGGCAGCGAAATTAGCCAACAAATTGAAGGCATTCTTGAAGTTGGCGAAGGAGGTGTGGGTGATTTATGAGTAAACAACTGGTGGTGGATGGCGACAATTTGCTATTCGAACCCTTATTCGGCAACCGGCAAGTCACCATTCTGGGGCCGGCAATTATCAGAGGCAGCGGGCACGCCCAAATCCAAGGTAAAAAGATTGCCATTGTGGGTGATGAAAAAAAGGTCCAATTTCAGGCGCAATATATTACCCCTAGCCATCCGATACCCGGTATGGGAATGGTCACCATTGCTCAATTGGATACCAGCCAGCAGGCAAACTTTTGTCGCAGCCCTGCCACGGTAATTGTTGTCGGGCAGCAATTTACCGCCCGTTTCACCCCAACACAACCGGCGAATAATCCGTCAGGCGGCCCGGATGTGACAACACCCAGTATGGGAAAAGGCCGTTTTATTGCCAGTCAATATATCGTCACTGCCGGATAAATAATGCTTTAATTTATTTTAAATAACGATCCTATCTCCTGAAAACATCATCAATATATTCAAATAACGGGTGGTATAAATATGGGACAGACCGAGTTAAATAATAAACTCTACCGCTATCGTATCAGAGACGGATTTTAAACTTGATGAAAGAAGTACACTGGATATTTTAAACTGGCTTAAAGAATACGCCGAAAAAATCCCTTTTGGTCAAGAAAAAGAAAAGTTCTTGGAGTAGCTTCTATTTTATTCAGGAAAATACGCCTCAGCAATTAGCGGATATTTACCAACAAGCGTTAATAAGCAATGGTACTTTACCGGCACATCAGGCTTTTATATTGGCTTTTTTAAAACTCTTAGAAACAACCAAAGTATTATTTAATACCTTCCCGGCACGACATCGTGATCTTTATTATCGGGAATTATTGGGACTGAAACCGAGAAATGCCCAAGCGGATAGTGTGCCATCAGCATTACCTGAATACAGATAACGAGGAATTTCTGGTAGCACAAGGAACCCTGTTTGATGCCGGACAAGATAGCGCCGGCAATTCGTTACAGTATGCGTCAGACACGGATTTATTGGCGAATCAAGGGGCGCTGACCGACCTGCGTTGGTATCGGAAAGACGGCAACAATGGCTGGCAATCGGCAATACCTTTTAATCTTTCAGATAACATTGCATTACCTGAAAACGGTATCCGGCTTTTTAGCCCAACAACCAATGATACCCCGGTTCTATCCGGTTATCTGATTACCTCCTCTTTATTTGCGATGTCCGCCGGAGAACGCCATATTACATTGACGCTGGAAAATGATTGGGAAGGTCAATCGGAACATCTCACCGCTAAAATCAGCGCAGAAGATCACTGGTTATCGTTGTCGGTAAAACTTATCGACAAAAAGAATATTGAACTGGATTATCATCCACGGATGATCCTATCAGCCCGCCAGATAACCTTGATAATATGGCATTCGACGTACCGGTATTAAAATTAGGCACAACTCAAAAACCCACTTTGCCCAAAATTACCGGGATCAATCAACATTAACGGCAACCGTATGTGCACTATGCCTCTGACGGCGGAACTGAACAAACCGATATAACCAGTTTCCCCTTTGGTCAATTTCCATCGTTAGGTTCCGGTTTTAATCTGGTTGCCCCTGAATGGTATGGTACTGAAAACGCGACAGCTTACCCTGACTCCTCAATGGGTTGGCTTGCCGACAATCGAGTTTTAAAGCCATAAAGGGTATCCCCTGAACCGGATAATAGCGCGTTTAAAGTCCAGGGCTACTTAGTCACGCCTCAAAAAGAAAAAACTCACGGGAACCCCATGCAATTTTTATTCAGCGGAACCGATGACCACAAGGACAAAGCCTAGTTTTACCTTACCGACAATGGATTACCTGTGGCAATAGCTTTCACCCAACGACTGGCCTGCGTCAGTGCGCATAGAATTGGCTGAACAAGATTTTATGCACACCCAATACTGGCAAGATCCGACCGGTAAAAATTTACCCTACACCCCACAAATCAGCGCATTGCAAATCACATTCAGCGCTAAAGTAAAAACCGAGCAATACACCGTTTATCCTCTCACGCCTTTTGGTTGGGGAAACGCGAACGCTGAAACGCCTTCATTCGCCAATGACGCACTCTATTTGGGTTTCACTAACGTGTCACCGGGACAAACCTTATCCCTATACTGGCAACTGGTCGGTGTTCAAGAACTTACGCTATTTTGGTCCTATCTGAATCAACAAAACACCTGGCAGCCATTAAATCAACTGGTTCACGACCAAACTCACAACCTGTTTGACCGGGGAATATGGAGTACGTTATTGCCACAAGACGCGTCAAATCAGGCAGCCTTAATGCCGTCAGGGAGATACTGGTTGAAAGCAGAGATCACTCAACAGACCGCCCCTGAGAATTACCCAAAAATGCAAGGCATACTGTATAACGCCGCCACCGCCACATTAATCAACCCAGAAACTGTTGAAAATGATCACTTTATCAATGGATTAGCCGCCGATAGCATCAAACAGCCGGTCAGCGCATCCGTTGCAATCAGCCGTGTCACTCAACCTTGGGCATCTTGGAATGGTCGTCCGAAAGAAACGAGCAATCCGCCTTCTCTGACGCGAATTCCTCGCCCGGTTATCCCACCGTAACCGAGCTTTAAGTTGGGGTAATATTGTTACCTTACTAAAAGAATTTTATCAGCCTATTTGATGTCAAATACCCTTCTGCCAATGAATTAACCAAAATCCCGGCGCCGGAAAAACAACAACTGATTGTGATCCCTAACAGCCGTTACAAAGATAACGATGATGCGCTGCGCCCAACATGAAACCAAGCCCGACTGGCGGAAATGGCCGATTGGATAAGCCAGTTAAGCAGCCCTTGGACAACTCTTGAAATCGACAATCCCACATACGTTGACGTCCTGATCAGCTATCAACTGGTATTTATCGCAGGGGTTAATCCCGACTACGGCCGTCATCAGTTACAGCAGGAACTAAGCCGAAAATATATGCCGTGGGCAGAAGATAGCGCTATCGGCGTCACAACCGGTAATCGCATTGATTACTACCAGTTATTAGCCACCATTCAGCAATCACCTTTAGTTGAACGGGTCACTATTTAACGTTGAAAAAAGGCCCCAAACCGCAGAAGCAGTCGGTGAAAGTATAGAGGCCGCTGATAATGAAGTACTGATTTTAGTTTGGTCAGAAAAGAGTCCCGCTAATAAAGGAGCAAACAATGAATAATCAGGATGCCCTGTTTCCCATCGTTAAAGACGATATCGCCTTTGAAACCTTACTTGCTCAGGCCAAGACGGTTATTGAGCAACAGTCCGGGCAATCTGGAGCAATGGGCAGAAAATGATCCCGGTATCACCTTATTAGAAGCCGGTTGTTATGGCGCATCTGATCTGGCCTATCGTCATTCATTACCCCTGAAAGATCTGCTTACCCCCAAAAGAGGAACAGACATCGAACGATGGCATTTTTCCACAAGAATTCGGCCCACAACAAATGCTGACCTGCGGCCCCATTACCGCAGAAGATTATCGCCGGGCCTTACTGGATTTACATAGCAGCGATAATATTAACGACAAAAGTGAAGGTTATTTTTTCTTTAACGATGTGCAGCTAGTTCGTGAACCTGAAAGTGAACGTTATACATACTGGTATAACAAACAGAAACGTGAATACAGTTTTATTCAAACGCCAGATAGCCAACAGTTAACCCTGAGAGGAAATTATTGGCTTTATTTACTCCCTAGCCGGGAAACTGAGGCCGATAAGGTACTGGCACAACAGAGTCTGGCGGCTTTCTTAAAAAATAACCGTAACCTAGGGGAATCCGTCAGTAAAATTATCTGGCTACAACCGACGGATTTCTTATTGCAGCTTGATATTGAGCTGGATGATGATGTGAGAGATATTGCTGACATCTTCGCCAAAGTCTATATGACAACCGCACAGATGATACTGGCAAAGCCGTTACGTTATACCACTCAGGCCATGAAAGAATTAGGTTACAGTAATGAAGAAATATTCGCGGGACCTTATTTACATCACGGTTGGATACCCGAATTACCTCGGCCAAAGATTACACCAAGCCTACAGAATTAAATCTAAGCCATTTGGTTAATCAGCTATTGGCTATCCCCGGAATACAAAGTATTACCCGGCTAGCATTAGGCAAACACGATGAAAATATTTCTCCGTTGGCGGACGATAATTGGTCTTGGACAATCGCTCAAGGATATTATCCCAGATTATGGGGTAACGATCCCTTAGGCATTAATTTCCTCACCAAAAGCCCGCTCACTATTACCGCCAAAGGTGGCGTTAAAATTGCCGTTTCTAAACAAGATATAGAGAGCAAGGTTATTGCAGAACCACTGATTGAGACACAACCTGAATTATTGCATTGGGGTAAACATCGTAAAGTTCTGGATTACTATCCGGTAAGCAATAAATTACCCGCTTGCTATGGATTACAGACCTATGCGGAAACCAACAGCAAGTACAGTTGCACCAATTTATGCTGCCTTTTGAACAAATGCTGGCTAACGGCTGCGCCGAACTCGCCCTTTTGCCAAAACTATTAGCCTTTAAACAACGGGGAAATGCGGTATATGGTACACAATGGCCTTTTAAAGCTAATACTATCGGTCAGAAAGTCAATCAGGAGATCATGCCTGATTTAACAAAAACTAAATAATGATTCACAAATTAATAATGATGATAATCCATTCAGAAGCCAAACTATATAAAAGAGGCGACAATCCTGAATTATCTGTTGGAATATTTTGGTGCTCAACTTGCATCGACCACTTACATCAGAACTCACTACTGGGTTTCAAAGATTTTCTGTCTACTCAGCGCGGCTATCTTGGCTCAACAACCTGAACTGACCTATCAACGTAATAATATTCGTGTTGATAAAGTGTCGGCGCTGCAAAAACGAATTGCCGCCCGCATTGGCTTAGGTGGGGAATGTTTCAAAGAAACACCCAACTGGCTAATTTGCCTTTCTATTTAATTGAACATCGTCAACTATTACCGGTAAAACCTGACAAAAAATTCGATAAACAAAAGCCTGATAATCTAAAATAAAAAGTGATCCCAATGTCTAAAAATCATCAATTAATCATTACACAGCAAGGAACGGCAGACCAATTATTACACGGTCAGGTCATTAATCTGATTATTATTGAGGGAGACAGAAAATTCATATTACGGGCCAAATGATCACCGATATTACAGGAGAAGCCTTTTCTCTTAACACCCGTAATAGCACCGATCTAGAGCGCAATTTAAACCGCGTGGAACAAGCGTTTAAGCAAGGTAATTTACGCTGGTGTAATAGCCCGGTATGGATGGAAGATATGGATTACCAACTGGTTTATGCCAGTGACACATATCAAACGGGAACAGAAGATAAACGTTGGATCACCTCCAGCACCCAAAGCCCCTTCCCTGCCATGATCGAAGTCAATGATGAAATTACGCTGAAATATGTGATTACCCCCGATGGACCAGCCTCAAAAATATTAGCTAATAGTGATTCTGAACCAACCGATTATGAACTTAAAGCACAAGTTGTAGAATTTGATCGCATTAAAGGCCGGATATTAATTAAAAAAATACTCGGGCCAACAATATAATTTTCCAAAACCAGAAGACGCATGGCGCTATCATTGGTATTTTCCAATGACAAATATGCCCTGGCTGACCGCTTTTCATTTATGGTCAGTGTGGTAATTAATCGTCAACTTGAGAATGATAAAGTCGATCCTTATAAACTGGAGGCGTGGGTAAAAACTGGAAATCTTAGCTGAATTCCCGGCACATCTTTCCATGATTTTCCACTGGCTATCACCGGAACATTTCAAAAATTTTGCCAGTACTTACAAGCGTTGGCAAAACAATGGCGCGCCTCTGGGTGATGAAGCCTATAATATTTTAGAAACATTAACGTTAGGGCGTTTACCTTCAGAGGCAACCGGTACGGGTAATATGCGAATCGCCACCGAACAGCAGCGCAAAGAGGTTATCGGCGACTCTGGAACCGAATGGAACGAAAAGGTAATAGAAGATAATCAGTTATTATATGTACCTAAAATTCAAGCTAATATTCAATCTAAATAAAAATAGTTGCAGAAATTAATATCGCGCTATAAAAAAACCATCAATTTCATTACTAAATAAAATATCCTCCGATTATTAAATATGATCAAAATATTTACAGGATATTTAAAACAGAATAATTCAATATTATATATAAGGTCACTAAAATGGAAAAAAAATAGAATCTATCTACTGGGCAATCCAATACAGAAAATGCCAACCCTAATCAATAGGGCCTTCATCAGATGAATTAAAAAATCGTTTTAAAGCGGGCAGTATTCCCCTACAAACTGATTATTCAGACCTGATTGATATTGCTGATATCGGGCGCCGAGCAGTGGGCAAAGCACCAGATCAAACTAATAATCCAAATTCAGCGCTGGAACTGGATAATAGCTCTGGACTGAAAAATAAAAACTAACCCTACCGGCGGTATTGATCTGTTGATTCTAGCGGCATAGCTGTTAAATGTTGGCCGAGCGGTGGTATCACAGTCACTGACGGTTCTGGTCTTTATTTAAAATTAGTAGGGGGTAATTCCGGTAATGGTTGGAGTGGTGTAAGTGGATTGGGTCGTCGGGTTCAGACGGTGTAAAGGTTAAGGCGGGTAATGGTATTAATGTTGATGGTAGTGGCGTTTCTGTAAAAGCTAAGGAGAATAATGGCATTAATGTTGATAGTAGTGGCGTCTCTGTAAAAGCTAAGGCCAACAGCGCTATTGCCGTTGATAACGGGGGGTAGCTGTTAAATGTTGGGATAACGGTGGTATTACAGTCACTGACGGCTCTGGCCTTTATTTAAAATTAGCAGGGGGTAATTCCGGTAATAGTTGGAGTGGTGTAAGTGGATTAAGCTTAGGTTCAGACGGTGTAAAAGTTAAAGCAGGCAACGGTATTAACGTTGATAATAATGGTGTCGCTGTATTGTAAAGATAAAACAATAATGTTGATCCTACATGGATAAACCCAATGTAATATTGTTTGGGGTTAGGGTATTAATAGATGATCATGTAATGTTAAAGCTCCAATGGTATTAAGGTAGATTGATAATGGTGTCAGTTTAAAAATCCTAACAATTAGCCTATTCCCCAGGAATATCCTGTGATGTTTTATCTGGTACAAGTTGGAATGGCCTGATTGATGAGACAATGGAATACGCCAAAACTTTGCGAAGGCATTAATGTTGATAGTACCAACATGTAGCTGTCAAAGCCGGAAATGGTATTAAAGTTGACAACAATGGTGTAAGCATTAATATCCAAGAATTGCATCAGAGCTCGCTAATTTAATTATTCCTTGGAACAATTGTGCCATTTTATGGCAATAATAGTATGATTTAGTTGGGTATGGTGCGATGGGAATAATGGTACACCTGATTAAATAGGTCTAGCTGAACTAATATCTTCATGTAACTGCCGGAGGAAATGAGAGAGGTAATTGAATCTGTGTTGGAAATGAAAATTATATCTCAGCAAATTATATCAAATGAGATATATTATGAAGAAATAAACCAGTTAATCATGATAATATATTCCTTATACACATATACATTATTTTCTAATTACAAATGAAATATTAATATGACTTCGGAGCCAAATCTGTTAAATCGGATTACCATTACTATTGAAGCTAATAATCAACAGGTAGCTAAAAAAGTATTGCATGGCTCCCTGCTTAATCAGGTCAGATATCAATAAATTATTTAATACATACTTTATCAACATGATATTAATCAGGATATCTATTTAGAAACATTAACTCTGGATCTTGGTGAAATAAATTTACATAACTTTAATTCACTGTTCCCTGTCGGCTTAATACTGAACTAAATAAAGCATTAAGCCAATATCAAATTAATAATCAGGAGAAAAAAATTCCTACTGACAATCAAAACCACAGAAAATAACCAACATAACCTTCTTTATTACATAGTAATAATTCAATTAATATTGAAGATTTCATTCATTATTTAAATCAAAAAAATTCCCCTTTCAATTCAATAGAGATTAAAACTCATCATCAAAATATTGACATTAATATCCAACAATTAGTTAATCAATTAGCTGGAATAGAAGATAAATGGGTTTTGTTTTTAGCAAAAAGCTGTTTATCTGAACCAAGTCTACAACGGTTATTTGCTCAAGCAACCCACTTTATTAAGCGCTATTAACCACAGATTATCCGGAAAATAAACAGATCACAATATTTGGAGGAGCCTGTCTCCTCCCGGACAATTGATACTCAATGCATTGGAATATATACAGCTAAATATACACAGGAAATACCTAAACTGGATGCGAAAGTGCTATCACATATCACCGCTGAATTAGATAACGGTATACTTAATACAACATCCATTATTACGTTATTTCGCCAGATTATCACTCACAATATTCCATTAAATAGTTGGTTAAAACAGATCTGGCAAACTATTGTTGTTGCAAATCCAGAAAAAATACCTATCCGACGAAGAGTATCAATATTTATCAGACTTTTACTGCAAACAAGATAAAAATCAATATAGAATTAACTACTGCTCATAGAAACATCTCGAAAATAGCAGGACAATATTTACCTATTGGTTTCAAACCATACGAATAAAAACAAATCCAGTAAAGAACAATCTTTACGGTCAAACAATAGCAGCAAAAACCAGGGAAAAATATACTCCAGAACATTTTATTTCAGGCCATACAGATAAAAATAAATCTAATAAGAAATTAACCGTTACTCACGCTGATATTAAAGATACTCAGACACATCAATACACTGCAAATCAGGAAGTAATATCCGAAAACCAGAGAATATCACCAATATCGAATAACCCACATATTACAGGAAATAACGCTAACCAACTACAGAATATCAATAAAACACACTCTGAATACGTTCTATTACCTAAACAAATTCTTCCATATCAGGTAAATAATGCTGGAATATTAGTTTTATGGCCGATGCTACCCGCATTATTTAATCAATTTGGCTTACTTGAAGAGCAAAAATTTATTCATCGTCAAGCCCAATTTAGCGCAGTTAATTTCCTTAACTATCTGATTTGGGGAAACGAAGAAATACAGACAGAACTAAATATATTGAATAACGTTCTGTGCGGATTAATGGTTAACGAACCTATTGAATTAGCGCCTGTTGAACCAGAAAAACAGTTGATAATAGATCAATGGCTAGATGCCATTATTAGCCAACTTCCCGGCTGGAAAAAATTAAGCCGTAATGACGCTCCGCCAACTGTTTTTACAACGACCGGGTGAATTGCTGATCAGCGATCAGGAAATCAAATCACGGTAGAACATCAGCCATTTGATGTGCTATTAACCGACTGGCCGTGGCCATTAAATATCGCCAAACTTCCCTGGCTGGATCGCCCTTTAAAGATTGACTGGAAAAATATTTAGAAGGTTTATATGGACTACCTACTGACAAATAACCCCTGTAGCATGGCTGAATTACACTGGATTTATCCCCATTTGGAACGTATCGATCTGCTATTACAGCACTACTATTATCAAAAGAGGAGACCAATACGATTCATTACCGGAAAGTTTTTTACTGACCGAAGATGAAGTCGAACAATGTTTAATATCACCGCAAGGTATTCCTCATTGGTTAATTGAAGTAAATAATCCTATTCGCTATCCAGAAATCGAGGAAAGCCCTGCCCTTGATGCATTATCATTATTAGTCGAACGTTTTGAACTGACTGAATTTGAGCGTGATGTTTTATTATTAGGTTTATTACCCCATTTCGATAGCCGTTATCATGCGTTATTTGCCGTTCTGCATGGTAACAGTAAAAAACAGTGGCCCAGTTTTACTTTAGCGATTGAATTATTTAGCCAACGCCAAAGTGATCGGCAATTACTGCAAAACAGCTTTTTACCGCAAACACCATTAATCAACAACCAACTATTACGGCTTAATAATCACGAAGAACCTATCTGGTTACAAACGCAATTTTTAACTCACAACGCGTCTGGCATTTTTTATCGGGACAACGAACATTTTACTCCCTTGATAACCTGTGCTAATTGGCATTATCCTGCCTCACATAATTGGTATCCACAAACTCTTTATCATTCACTTAAAAAGATATTATTGAATGAAACTGATGAAATACGACCACTGGTGATACTCAGGGGAAAAGAAGGCAGCGCCAGAGAATTAGCGGTCAGTAATATTATGGCATCTCATGGCATTAATACCTTAACTCTTGATTTAGCTCGCCTGCCCGATGAAGAAAACACAACCCTAATATCCATGCTGGCAGATGCAATACGAGAAACCCGGCTACATAATGCCTGTTTATTAATTCGCAATTTTTCTTTATTTACAGAGGAAAAGAAAATATTACACCGCGAATTTATCTTTATTGCTAAATCAGCCGAAATTACGCGTAGTTTGTCTGGTAGAACCGGGAGATGCATTAGTCTGGATTAAGCATCTGCCAATAGTGCAAATTAATATGCCCGTAGCGACACTGGCCGATAAAGAAACTTTGCTAAAAGCAAGCTTACCGGAAAATATCGCCCAAAAAATTAATATTACTCAGCTATGTCAGCGTTTCTCTTTTACTGCGGAAACATTACCGCTGATTCTTGAAGAAGCTTATCAATATCAAATGATCCGGCAACCAGAAGGCCAACTGGAAGAAACCGATCTGCGTAAGGCATTAAGTTTCCGCGCTCAACAGAATTTCGGTAAATTAGCCAACGAATAACTCCAAACGCAGTTTTAATGATTTAGTGGTTTCAGACACATTAGCACAACAATTAAAAGAAATTATCGCAGCGATTAATTACCGTGACCAAATTCTGAGCTACTGGCTTTCAGGAAAAATCAGTTATGGTACCGGTATTAGCGCACTATTTTACGGTGAATCGGGACCGGCAAAACAATGGCTGCAGAAGTGATTGCCGGGCATCTTGGCGTTGATCTGATTAAAGTGGATCTCTCTACCGTGGTGAATAAATATATCGGTGAAACGGAAAAAAATATCTCTCGTATTTTCGATCTGGCCGAAGCGGATTCCGGGGTGCTGTTTTTCGATGAAGCCGATGCCTTATTTGGCAAACGCAGTGAAACCAAAGATGCTCAAGACAGACATGCCAATATTGAAGTTTCTTACTTGTTACAACGATTGGAAAATTATCCGGGATTAGTGATTTTAGCCACCAATAATCGTAGCCATTTAGATAGCGCTTTTAATCGCCGTTTTACCTTTATTACCCGTTTTACTTATCCTGATGAAATATTACGTAAAAAAATGTGGCAAGTCATTTGGCCGGAACAATTGACATTATCCGATAATTGATTTTGCCCATCTGGCTAAACGAGCTGATTTAACCGGGGCTAATATCAGAAATATTGCTTTATTAGTCATCAATATTATCAGCAAATGATAACGTGAACAAATCGAAAATAAACATATAAATCGAGCCGTGATACTTGAATTAAATAAAACTGGCCGATTAGCATTTTAAATATTTAATAGAATTGGAACAACATGACAACCATAATTGCTTCTGACAATGCGATTATTGAGATTAATAAAGCATTAAATACTATTTTATCCCAATATTTAAATATTCCTGGTCAAAAAATTGATATTCGTTTTGATCTACCTGAAATTAATTCTATTCAATCAGAACCGACAGTCAGTGTATTTCTTTATGAAATACATGAAGATTTACAATTACGCTCCGCTGAACCAAGACGTTATAACCCGGCATAACCAACACATTATTACCGGGATGGGTCAATATCAATTGTAACTATTTAATTACTTACTGGGATGCAATAAACCCTCAGTGACAGCTCCAACCCAGACAGCCAACCCAATAATCAAGCAGCACAAGTGATGACTTCGTTTTAAATGCATTAATTAACAACCGCCAATTAACCGGCATTCCCGGTGCTTATACCCGAGTTATTCCCCAACAGGAAAATTTAAATAGCTTGGGTAATTTTTGGCAAGCTCTCGGTAATCGCCCTCGCCTCTCTTTAATATATTCCATTACCGTACCAATGAAACTGCAAGATATTAAAGACAATATGACACCCATTAGCCAAATATCTGCTTCTGTGGATCAAAAACCCAGTCTGGATAATTCACAAATAAACCAAGCTCTGACTGATAAACTGTGTGCCGATTTAGGTGGCACAGAAAAATAAAGGACATTATTTCAAAATGGCAAAATAGCCAGAGTGCTGTTATTGAGATAAATGGTGTCGGTATTATTATTTCCAAAGCAAATTCTGACAAATTAACTGGAGTTTAATTTTATTTCTATTCAATCATATGATAATAAAATAAGCCCCTCACCAAAAAAACAGGTAATAATATGCCAAACAGCAAATACAGTGAAAAAGTTAACCACTCAGGAAATAGAACGGAAAAGCCCTCAATATATTCTGACGAACATAACACTATGAATAATTGTTCATTGGGATTAGGATTGGGTTTACAATTAAATAAAAAATTAAGAACAGGGAATGAAAGAAATATAGAAGGCGCACAACCTTTTACTCCTTCCCCCTTAAAACAAAAACAATATAGCACCAGCCCCATAACAATGTCTGATATATTATATGAAAGCGCACTGACTTCACAACCGATTATTACCGATTTAATTAACCCGCAAAAGATAAAAATATCAGACGGCGT
>NZ_JBBMXE010000015.1:0-80357 GCF_037996745.1 Xenorhabdus siamensis | reverse complement strand
CAATGATACAAACCGAACTCTGGTTGCCCCAGAAGTCTATGATCAGTTCGGAGTCTTTATTGGTATATATCAGGCAGTCAATATCAACAGTATTGGTCAAAAAGGGCTTGAGGTGCGACTGTTATCCGATCCGACGAAACCGGACACAACAATAGCCGCAGGTGACATGATCACGATTAAAGCTTATATCTCACACAGCGTCGATACTCTCTCACCAGCCCGTCCTTTACCGATAGTAGTTATTGAAAATCACCCTGTGAAACCGAATGAAATAATAGATGGTTATTATAAGGTTATCATCAAACCTGAATTGCTGATGGGGTATGGCTCATCAGGGGGTGATGACGATAGCACTATCGCGATAGACTACAGACGTGTTGCTCAGAACCAGAAATCGAAACTTTATATCAGGAGCTTTGGTACAAGCTTTGGTATAGCCGAATCTTAACTAACCAAAATAAGTGGCAGCTAATAACTGTCACTTTTTATTAATCTGGCGGCAGTTTACATTGTCATAGGAATACAGATTTCATGCAGTTTGCAGCCACATAAACTCCGTTTGGTAATATCAAAATAATTAAATTAATTGGTCAGAGGTGATTATATGCCTATAAAAAACAGTCTGACGGCCCCTTTTTTACCACAAAGTAGCAATGGTATTATTGATGAATCAGAACTAAGTCAACCCGTATTGGTGGTAGTAGTAAATCAATATGAAAAAGCCCATATTGGCGATTATATCATTGTTCATTTGAATGGAGATGTAAATATATCGTCAAAACCATTTTATATCATAGAGGAAAATATTCATCTTCCTAACTATGAAATAATAATACCATTTTCTGATATTCCTCTCGGTAGCTATGATGTTTTCTATACTGTTACCGACTGGACAGGAAATCCGGTGTCATCTGTAATTAGCCGCGTTACAATTAAAAAATCAGCTTTCCCCCTGCCTGTGGTCATCGCTTCTTTAGAGGCAGAGATTTTGGCGAATGGTATGTTAGCCAATGATTACACTCCGAATTCGATACTCATCACAGCCTTAGATGAAAAAAAGAAGATAATACCCGGCGCATCAATACACATCGTCACCCATGACAACACGCATATTACGCCGTCTTCTGGTGTTACAAACCAGGATGGACAAGTGGTTTTTTGTGCGACTTCTGATACTTGCGGTCTTTCTTCAATACAAGTCGTATCAGGAAATATCAAGGATAAGATTGAACTGTATTTTTCTCCGGTTAATGAAGCAATAGTAATAATAACTGGAAGTGAAAAAATTGGTGAAGAATACGAAACAATTACAATTCAGGTTTTCGATAAAAATACAAAGAACCAATTAAAAACTCTATTGTTCATTATAAAATAGACCAGGCTATAAGCATGAGTAACATATTAGAAATTTCTTTAAACCCCAAGACAATCCGGCCAATGATTACAGATGAAATAGGGCAATTCCAAATAAACCTGAAAGGTAAGTCGGGAGGAAGTTGTATTATAAGGGTTACTGCCAACAATTATGTCGGAAGCATAAACTATACCATGGGAAAACAGTAAGGAGATATTAACGATGGCAACGAAAACACTTTATTTTACAGGTGTAGAAAATAATTGGCATGTATCGTATTACTTTCTGACGCAAGCTGGTTATGATTATACAGTGACATTATTAGATAAGGATACTGGACAGGTTTACGAGACTTGGAGCAAACCAGATGACCCATCTGGCGACCCTCACAGTACGGCAGGTATCATTCTCTTCACAGGCGCATCTGGAAAACTTATATGTAAAGTTGATTGTCCCGAAAGCTCCAGGCTTGATGTTGACATGAGTAACAGTGATATAACTGCAAATGCGGGACAAATAACGCTAGGAAAGACCTATACCGCCGCCTTTGAGGATAACGGTGGCTCAATCGATTTTAATGACTTGTTTATCTCTATCGCAGGGTGGAAATACTACGAATAAGCTCAAGCAGTTATTTTGTCATCAGAGAAGATCTCTGGGATTCTCATCGTGGGGTATTATCCCCACGATTTCCTGTTAATTCCTGTGGCCCTTACTTCATCACCATGTCATCCTTAAGCCTATTTTTGCGCTCAGCTTGTAGCTGTCTGCAAAATTATTCAGGCTGGTGTTAACTGAAGTCTGACCATAGACGAAAGAATGGCTATCATTCCAACTGTAGGAACCCCCGATACCTGTCTCACCCCAAGTGTGATCATTCCCACCGTGGAAGGCAACATTAGCCACATTAACCGCGTCATTACGCCCCAGAAGTTCCTGACGAATGTTGAAAAGGCCGTAAAGATTAGCGGCTTTTTCATCCTTGCTCTGATCATCGCGCCACTTTTGGCTGTAGTCTAGTGTTGCGCCCAGGCGTAATTTCATATTCCTGCTTTGATCAAAGCGGACTTTGGCACCAAATATGTCATGGAAGTTATTCATATCGATGGAGGAGAACACGAGTTGCGCCTGCGGGGTCAGTGACCATTCTGGACTCAAGTCAAATCGTTGTCCTGCTTCCAGGCTCACCGCATATCCCAGAGCAGACTTATTATTCCCCAGTTGCCGGCTGGCAGTTTTTGAATTCAGGTCATTGCCAAAGTAGGTAACCTGAGCTAACCCATCCAAATAAAACTGATTATTGCCGTACCACGTGCTTGTTGTGCCTATTGTGTAACCCTGCGCACGAATGTTACCTGCACCATGCACAGAGCCTGCATCAGCATTAATATTCGAATATTGCAGGAAAACACCGCCTGCCGCTGAACCCTGGTCATTTTCATAAAAGCGCCTGTTTATGCCGATTTGAGCACGGGTCATGTTATAGGTGATAGCGCCAGCACCCGATGTAGAGACACGTGGCGATAATTTACCGTAAGAAGCGGTCATACGTCCCCATACCCCATTGGGTATCTGGCGTGTACTCTCGTTAGTGTTGTACTCACTCGCGGCATTTCTGAAATTATCCATGTCAATCGGCTTGCGCTTACGTCTGCCGATCCGGTCACGCAAGGACGCTGGCGTATTCAGCGTCTGTAAAACTCGTCCGTAAGCCTCGTAAACACTCACACCAGCCTGATAAAGCTGTGTCGGTTTAGCGTTGGGTTTTGAACTGATCAACAATGAGCGCAGATACCAGTTTCCATCCGCATTGTTAGTACCATTCTTATAAAGACGGTAGGCATAGGCACCAGCTACAACGGCAGGATCTCCTCTATAATTATAGTCGCCAACCAGATTGAAAATACCATTTGATGCCCCCAGGACATCAATAACCCTGATACCTTCAGTCGTCTGTGCCCCCGCTCCCCCGACGTTTTTGATCACAAGATGAGTTGAACCCGATGTGCTGCCTTTCACTACAAGTTTGTCAGTCTTTGAGTGATCCCCGCCCAACACGGTTGATAAAGTCACTGTGCCGTTATTGCCCTTGTAATCACTTGCGATAGTCAGTGTACGCCCGACATTTTTGTTATCTCCGCCAAAGAACACAGTGCCACTGTTATTCAAAGCGGAAATTGTTGTGTCATGGTTGAAATAAAGACTACCCGCATTATCAATATTACTGGTGATACTTCCCATTTTATTTTTGTCACCCAGGCGCAATGTGCTGCCAGATAATATCTTGACAGTACCGACATTCATATCGTGGGTATAGGTAATATCCAGATTCTCCGCTGTAGCCCCTTTTCCCCCGATGGTGACAACTGAATTTTTCGACCCGGACACATTGCCCTTCAGGGTTGCATTTGGGCCAGACATATAAAGACTGGCGTTGCCAAGTTCCACATCGCCATCAATAGTGCCTGAATTAGAAATACCATGAGTAATGGTGCCTTTATTATTAATAGAAAACTTATCTCCGCGTATCACGCCTCCAGACGCATTCGTGATGGTATCAACAACGCCTTTAGCGTCGATAGAAATTCCATTTCGCTTTCCATATAGCAAGGAAGCATTGGTAATCTGTTTTATCCTGGACGGCCTCATGCTGGAACCATCCAGTAGAGCCTCGCCTTGCCCGGCGACCTGAATTGCGTCCTGCTCAACTGTGATCCCTTTACTTCCAGAGCGATTATTGAGGTTTCCGAGCCGTCCTCCATTTTGAACCAGAACACCATGCTTGGGGCCAGTCACTGTTCCATCATTATTGAAAGTATCGACATTACTGCCAGCATCAATAACAAATGTTGCGAGATTAGAGCTGATATTATCCTTCAGAGATGTCAATATGCCACTATTATCAAGAGTCTTAAGTGTTGAAGATGCAACAGTTATCCCGTCAATCGATCCTTCTTTCCTATTTAGGAGGGTATTTACGCGCCCATATTGACTATTATTATTTGCTTGACTTGCCTGCTGGATCATTATTGAATTAAAGGATTCAGGTTCATCACTGGCTTTGATTATGCCAGAATTATCTAACGTGTTTATTTGACCAGAAACCCATACGGCTCCATTGATTCCACTTATGGTTCCGTGATTAAGCAGCTTTCCAACAGAACCACTGTAAGTTACTGTGACTCCACTACTTCCCTGTAAAACTCCATTATTCTCAATGCGTTCAACGGGAATTACTTGTGCCAGATTATTGTTAATGCCGACATTGACCGCACTGTATTTCAGCCCGTAGCTATCTGAACCACTCGGTAGTCCTTTGGGAACATCAATTGATGCGTTTTTCTTGATAGTAAGATTTTCGCCATTTGAGAGATTACATGGTTCTGTCTCATTTCCAGAAATGGTGGTTTGCGCATTCGAAGAGCCGCATGATGAGACCGCTATTGCATCAACACTTATTACAGGAAACAATAAAGCTATTCTAAGGGTTATTGGGAATACAGTGTGCCTGTATATCTTCATAAAAGGGACCCCTAAATAATCTGCTTTTCATCTAAATAATTAAGTGGATCTTACTAAAAGTAGTATTACTAAGTAGTATTACTGTAGAATAAATTTACCACAGCGTCGATATATAGGTTGGGTTCGCTTGGGGAGCAACGGAACCATAATGGCGATTAAGGGATTAAGTAGACAAAATTTTCAGGGGTTCTGGCTGAGAACCCCTGTTGTACGCTAAGACGATTTTTTCAGTACGACTCAACCCTTCGCACCTCCATAATCATTCCCCCCCTTAAGCAATGAATACGTTGTCAGATACATCAGTGTTCTGCGTTTTGTTGACGCCAAAACCTCGTTATTTCAATAGTATTCATCAAGCTCTCCTTATCTGTTTTTTAGTGTGTAATAATACTTATTATTTATTTATTGGAGGTCTGCCAGCCTTTGGGCTATTTTTACGTATCTCTTCAAACAGCTCTAGGCGTTTACTTTCAGGTAAACGTTCCAGCGCTTCCAGTGCTGATCGGATAACTTCTGCTCGTGAAATACTTCCTTCATGCTGAAAACGGAGTGATTTTTCCAGGTCTTCTTCGGTTAATGTCAGATTAACACGAGTTACCGCAGAGGCTGAACCAGGTTTATGAACGGCAGTACTAATGAACTGCCGCAACGTGGTTTCCTTATTCTCTGGGGTAATAATTTTTTTTGGTAGCTTAGCCATTATATATTCACTTTTTAGTGTGTAATATTACACATTATATTATTTCTAATTCGTTTAACAGTATCTCTATCTCTCCGCGAGCTTTATTTCCGCCTTTGTCATTAAACTCATGCACTCCTTGCCCTGCGTTATAGGCGACTTTGTAAGCCTTTCGTGAATATATACGCTGGCGAGGAACGGGTAACCAGTCCGGATCATCATTAAGCATTTTTCGCAATTCTCCTGCGTCTTGGTCACGTGGATCTGTGACGCAGCGGTTAAGTACAATCCAGGGTTTCATTGTGGGATTGAGCGATGCTTGTGCTGTTTTCACATCCTCAACCATCCGTGAAAGGGTATTGATCTCTATCTGTGCCCCTGGCTCAATGAATGATAGCAGCACGTCAGCACAGGTCAGCGCTTTACGAAACTCCGCAGATTTTTTCCCTGGAGTATCCAACAGAACATAATCAAATTTTATAGCTAGCTTTTTGGCTCGTTCAGCTATGTCGGTGTAGCTCTCGAAATAGTTCACTTCTGGAGTGATACCAGCTTCCTGTCTGTCAGATACCCAGTCTTTAATGCTCTGTTGGTCGTCGCATTCTAAGACTGCACATTTTTTTCCTATTTTGAGTAGGTAGGTTAGAATTGATACTAGGATAGTTGATTTTCCAACCCCTCCTTTGTGACTACCAAACACAATGATTTTTCCCATAATTCCTCCGTTCATTAATTGTGTGTATTATTACACACAATTAATGAATTATATCAATTTCTTTGGAATAATCAATGTTAATAGTGTGTATTATTACTTACTATTTTTATGGGCGGGAGCATTTGGGGTAAGCGCGATGTTTATGATAATGTTCCATTTAACGCAATGAGTTTTACTAGATGGTGACTACAAAAATTAGTCGTTACATAAGGTCAATAGTTATGGATATAATGCCTTCAACTGATTATTGGAAACTGCTCCTTACTGGCTCTGATACACAACGCTTAAAATCTGATATGTTCAACATATCTATAGATATAAACTCTTTAATCATTACTATTGTTCTGCCAGCAAATATCAAAAAACATAAGTAACAAAAAGGGGCTTACGCTCCTTTTTTTAGCTGTAACATTACGTTTTCCGTTGTTTTTAATACTGTTTCTAAAGCTCTTTCATATTGCAATATTCTTTTTTTAGCTAACATCAATTCTTCTTCTAATGGCGTATTGTCTTTTCTGTGCAATTTTAGAACTTCTTCAGCAAAAATATCATCATCTATGTAAAAGTAGCATGGAGGAACGTTTAGAATAGCTGCCATTTGACAAGCAGTATTGTAAGCTGGAGCAATAATCCCACGCTCATATCTAGATATAGTTGCTTTAGCTACATCCTCATCTTCAAAGCCTAATTTTTCACCTAATTCTCGTTGAGAAAGTCCCTGTGCTCTTCTGGACTCCGATAGTCGTTTTTTGTTCATTGCATAAATCTTATGTTTAACTTGACTATTGTCTATCACTGTTACAGAATGAACTCCAGAAACACAATTTGTTTACGTAAACCATATGTGTTTCCTGTGTGGAGCTTTGGATAGAACCTGTATCTATGTTTGTAACATCAGGGAATAATACATACTGAATAATAACAAAAGAACGCTATCGCTACCTACACCCCTTCTATAAGGGGTTTTTTTAAGGCTTATCATGAGTGAAATAAATTTTCATATTGATGATGTAATTAAAGAAAGAATAATGTCTCTATCATGGAAAGAAGACCAAATACCTACACTATATAAAAAAATCATAGATATTACTCATTCGTTTAACGAGTGTAGTAATGATATCTGCATAATATGTATACATATATTATATTCATCTATAAAGAGTGGAGTATTAGACGAAGAAAAAGAAACATGGGAAATGCTAAATGATGATGTGGCATATAAATTTGAAGTGATTGCATCTTATCTCATGCTGGATGCAAAAAATCGTGTTGAAGTAATAATGTTTAATAAATTCAATTTTATCGAATCAAAACTAAATTAAATTTTCTTTTTTCATAAATTCGCTGCCTACGTTTAATAGGTAGCAGATTATATCTTATCATATATCTTCCTCTGCTAATACAAGGTAAGCTAAAAAATAATTTAAAATCAATTTATTAAACCATTCATGCACTTATGGCAAGATCTTTGGTGCTCCGATAAGGATTTATACCAATCTAACTTGAAGATGCAGGTTTTAAAGTCTGAAAATTATCAGTCAGTCGAGTCGTGAGCTCTTTCGCTTTTTCTGGCAAAGTGACATGAAAAAAGTGACGAAGGGTTTCACGGAAGGTCTTCGCATCCGGAAAATAGATATTGTTACGCACTTGCTCATTCATATACTTCCACAATCGCTCTATCGGATTGAGGTTTGGGCTGTAAGGCGGGAGATAATGCAATTCAATATTCAGGACATATGCAATATCTTTCACCAACTCGGCTCGGTGGTAACCCGCTCCATCCAGAATGAGGTGGATTTTTTGCGACAGCGGGTAAGTTTCTCGGAGCGCACCGAAGAAATAGGCGATATTTTCAGCATTAATGCTTGGATATTCACGGATCACGGTGTCTTCAATCCGTTGTAAATTCAGCGCACCCAGAATATTGAGACGGGTACGACTGCCGGTGGTTTCAACCTCTTTTACCTGATTTTTCCCTGCTTTCATCCAGCCATAACTGAGCTTTGTGGACTGTGAAGGATGCACCGCATCAATAAATAGGATCGGCTCATTCTGAGCCGCCCTGTCTTTCAGCATCTTGTAGTCATCAATAAATTGTTGCTGTTTATCCGCATCGAATTTATGAGGCACTCCCTTTGGCTTTTTATAGCTGAAACCCTGGCGGTGAAGCCATTTCGTCATACCCCCCACGCTGAAAGACACCTGCCAACGTGCTTGGACATAGGCCACAATTTGGGTCGTGGTATGCATCAAATTGGCGGTCAAATATTCAATCAGGTCAGCGGTTTGTTCGGCAGAGAGATGGCTTTCAGAGCCCCCATTTTCCGGCGTCAGCTTTTCCTGAGCGATGAAGTCTTTTAGGTGACGGCTGACCGTACTTTCATGAATACGCAAGGCCTGGGCTATCATCTGAGCTGTCCAGCCTTCGGAGGCCAAAAGCACGGCCTTGATGCGATCACAGACTCGACTGTCACGCGTGGTATCATGCATCAATTCGAGGGCACGTTTTTGTTCTGGTGTCAGATGAATTTTCATGGTTGCAAGCATGATCTGATTTGGATAAGAAATCAAGCATCTTCAATGGCGATTGGTATAACCGAATGCCATTGCTAAGCCAGAACCGTCCAAAATGTTGCCACATTTATCATCAACTGATTCAAATCGTGTTATTATATTGAGGTTTCTCTATTTTCACTTCGCCTATCTTTAATTATGACCATAAAGCATAGAATTAATAAGGGTAACAATATGACTATTTATATTAAAGGACTTACTACCAATAGATACCAGTTTGCTCGCGGCCCTATAACCCAAGAAGTCAAAGAAAAATTAATTGGTATGATCAATAATTCATCAGAAAAACATGAGTTACTTGCTGAGGATATAATAGAAATTATATCAGTTGCTCGATACGATCCTGACGGCTTTCGGGCGGTGAATAAATCTCTAGATAGCCTTAAAGGTGCCTACGATTTAACGGATTAGTGTATTTATGGGTGAACATAACCTAAAACTTAGCCATTGATTAATTACTTCTTTTACTCACTCGCGTGACTGTTTGGTCAGAAACACCAACAAGACGGGCTGTTTCTCTGATAGACTTACCTTGAAGCCGAGTGTGCATATGACTTCTGATAAAATAATTTCAGAAGTCATATGCACTAAACACAATTAGATCTCTAGGCGGTATTCGTACTTATTTGAAGATATTTAGTTATTGTGAAAAGTATTTATATTAATAAAAATCATAACGTTACGGTGATTATTTATCATATTGTTTTACCATCCAAATATCGGCGGGCTGTTTTTGATTCTCAGGTAGAGGCAGTTTTGAAAGGTGTATGCTCAGACCTTGAAAGAAATTACCAGATAAGATTTCTGGAAATTGGCACCGAGCGTAACCATGTCCATTTTTTGATTCAGTCCGTCCCAACATACAGCGTAACTTTTGGACTGATGGGTATTTTGCAAGCACCGTAGGTAAGCATGGTGATGAAAATATGATTGTTAGTTATTTTTGAAAAATAATGGAAAAGAGTACAAAATTTTGCACTCAAATCATCAAATCACTTTGCTTTAAAATACCCCGCTGCTCGCGGTGGGGTTGTTTATAAATTTTCTTCGAGAGTTACAGCTTGTACTACCCTACCTAATACATCTCCTCGTTATAAAAATCGTCATCTTTTGTTTCTATCTAGTAACTCTCTCCTTTCTCGCTGGGATCTCAGAAATTTTCGACTAAACAGGTGATTGCTTAAAAATTGATGGTTATCGCAGTTACCCGGTCACTTTTTTTATTAATTTGTTTGTTAATTAGTTTGTTTGTTTGTTTGTTTTTCTATTGGGTGTATAATAAATGAATAATTCACCACAATGGAGATAGGCTCATGCGTCCAGCAACTTTTGAACCACAACAAATCATTGAAGCAGGGTTGGAATTGCAGGCTAAAGGGCGAAATATTACCTGTCTCTTATACACAACTTTGTATCCTGCTGTTTTTTTTATATGAATTATTTTAAACTTATCGAGACAGCATTGGGAAATATTTCCTTTAAAATCAGTTGGGTATATTTATCAAATTGCGGTCATTTGCTCGTAATTTGAGATGTGACTAAAAGACAGGAAATATTACCGGGTTTGCTCTGCGTAATAAGGTCGGTGGAGGTAATCCCGGAAGGTTGAAACAAATATGGGATGAATACCTCTCAGCACAGACTGAAGTCACGGCAGAGCCTATTGCTGAGCTGCCAGTTGAAGTGTCCGAAAAAATTGAAACTGTATCGTTGGAGCTGATTGAACGTATCAAGCAACTTACCATAGAGCTAAATGACAAGGCCATAAAAGCAGCAGAACGGCGGGTTTCCGAAGTTACTCGCGCAGCAGATGAACAGACTGCGCAGGCTGAACGGGAGTTGGCCGATGCCGCACAGACCGTGGATGCTCTAGAAGAACAGCTAGATGTATTGCGTAAGAAACATAATATCATGCTGGCCGCGTTAGATAACAGCAGGGAAAAAGAACAGACTCAAGCTGTAGAGTTAGCTCAATTACATGAACGTCTGGCCGCTATAGAGAAACAACTTACGGAATAATACGCAAAAGCGTCGATAAAAAGTCATGTTAATAGTATAAATACCGATATTTATACTATTAACATAATTCTACCAATCAGTGAATTCTCATTTATCCACTTTTTCGAATTAGATTAATTGTAAATGAAAAATTTACCTCGAATATCTGGATGAGAAAACAACAATGGGGGATATCCAGCGCATTATCAAAAGCGTACTGCCGGAAGAATTTACACCAAAATTTGACCAGACCGCTCTGATTGATGTTATAAGTCAATTGACAAAGGGAACATTCGCTCGTGTTTCGCCGGTTGAAGATCAGGGGGAGTCCCCTGTACATCATTCATTGGCGGAAGAGAAGGATGATAACATAAAAGAGATGTAAGATGCGGAAAAATTGCCGATGAAACAGGTTTATTACGACGAAGGTTTTAATGGTAACAATAAGTATACGTTTGAAGTTTATCTGCGTGAGGATGGTACATACTTGGCCCTATCACGCCGTTGGAACCGAAAACTTAATCTGGTTCAGGACGAAACTCAGTTTGAAGCCACAACACGAGAAGCCTTGCGCGAGCAAAATTACCCGCGTACCCGTCAGGTTAAAATCTTCCTGAATTCTGATTTCTGGAGCCAGCAAAATGAGCAGAGTTAAAATCGTCTCTGAAGTCCCTAATCCAAAAGCAATCGAGCTGTTGCGAAAAAAAATGAGCCTCACTCAGACTGAATTGGGCGAAATTATGGGGCTGACATTACGGGCATGGCAGAAGAAAGAGGCCGCAGGTGAAAATGTACATCACATGAATGCTACTAAATTGGTGCCCGGTGAGTACAATTTTTTACTATTAATGGCTGATTTGCATCCCTATTATCAGTTAACAGAGACTTTTGATGCCCAAAAAATGGTAATGGGATCATCTACAGCAGAAGAAGTGAAACATTTTCGGACGGTATTAGGGCTGACAACCTCTGAGATGGCTAAGTTGATGGGGTATTCTCTATCAACCTGGCTTGGCAAGGAATATCCTAAAAAAGATCTCAAAAAATTAAAACGGGCCGAATACAATTTCTTGTTACTACTTACCGAAGAGCATCCTAACATGAAAATAATAAGAGGCGTTGGGAAAGATTTAAAGCAATACCATTCTAAGACGTTAACAGCGGCTGAATACCATTTGCTGTTATTAATCTCCGACCTGCATCCTTATTATCGGTTAGAAGAACCGTTTGAAATAACGAATCTGATTAAAGAGATGCCAGAAGAGCTGCCTATTGAAGCGCTCAGAAATACTTTGCAGTTAACACAGAGTGATATAGCGAATCTCACGGAATATACTGTGGCGGCTTGGCAGGCAAAAGAAAAAGAGCAGGCAACCATTGCGGATATCAAATTAAGGGCAGAAGAATATAATTACCTGCTACTGCTTGCCGGAAAGCATCCGAATATGAAGATGTTACACACGGCACCAAAAACTGCTTCTTAATGGAGCATGGCGCACCAAAGGCATTTTCCCCAAAAAAGCCGGGCAAAATGTCGCCTGGACTACGCTAATCGCCCAAAATGCCGGGCGATAAGCTCCGCAGAGCCACGGTGTGTCTCTGTCCTGCCGGATACCAAGCGATGCGTAAAACTGAATAATTGCCTATATGGTCTTTAAAAAATAGAACCCGTCGGGTAAGTGGTTGCGCCCACTACGTGTTCACAACCACGTTGATCAAGTGTTTTTTATCGGTGAGTTGTCAATCACTAAATCGGAACCCTAAAGGGTGCCCCCGATTTAGCGTTTGACAAGGCTGGCTAAGGTGATTTTCAGTGCGTTACCAGAGCCTTATAGAAATTCGGATCATTTTGAATAATCGCTAAAACTTTTGCAGCCAGACCGGTCGGATTTCGCCGTTTCTGTTCCCAGCTTTTAATTGTATCAATGCTAGTACCTAGCGCCTCGGCCATTTCTGCCTGAGAAATGTTAAGCTGGGCGCGTATAGCTTTAACGTCGGCAACTTCGTAGCGAGTCACACGCGCAGCCTCTTTATGGCCTTTTTTAATTTCAACGGCTTCCTCTAGGGATGCTTTCAACTCGTCAAAAAAGCTCATTTTACACCTCATTTTTCAGTAATTTTGCCAGTTTTTTCAATTCTGCTTTTTCTGCATTGGTTAAGCTATCTTTTTTGCTTTTGGGATAAGCCATCACTAGATAAATAAAATCTTCTGTTGCTAGAAAATAGATAACTCTGGTACTACCACTTTTTCCTTGTGAACCTGTAGCCATTCTGATCTTACGCAATCCTCCCGTGCCCGAAATGATATCGCCTTTGTCCGGGGATTCGATCAACTCTCGTTGTAGTTTTTGCAGATCGTCATCAGTAGCAAGCTCTTTTATCTGCCGGGTAAACAGACTGGTTTCAATAAATTCTATCGCATGGGCCACAGGCAAACCTCCTTTTTGTTAGAGTACATTGTACTCCTTTTGGGCGAAAATTACCAGCCTGAGAGAGAAATTTATTTATATTAATATTGATGATGTGTTCATTTTTACTTTAAAAAATGAAATTTAAATGTATTCAATCGGCTATAAAAATAAATTTTATTTTAATTATATTGATAATTAATCTATTTGGTCGTATAATATATTTATTGAAACGGCAATCGACCTGTTTCGCGGTAACACCCCGTTTGGCGTAGGAGTAAACAAAATGAATGATTCTCAAAAATGGCAAGAAACCGAATTCGCCGCTTTAATGACAAGCACAGGCTTTAAACTCCAACATATCGAGGGCAATAATGTTTGTTGTTCTGAGCGTGTGTATATTGTGGGGGAAAAGGGCGATCTGTTTAAAGATGGTATATGTCAGATTAAGCTAGGCAAAGTAGCGTCTGCATTGGTTCAGGTTACGGAAAAATTACGACTTGAATGGCTCAATAAAATGGCAAAGGGTGAGGAATCTAATGCTTATGAACTCTATCAGCAAGCGCGAAAAGAGCGTTATTCAGAGCTTGCTGATAAAGCCAGAAATCAGGGACAGGCAGCACTGAAACAAGCCAGAGATATTATGAGCTTTATTCCCCTGGGACAACCTATTTTAGTTGGTCATCACAGTGAGCGCCGTCACCGCCGAGATCTCGAAAAAATCGAACGCCTTGAAAGAAAAGCGTATTCTGAATGTGAGGGCAAGGCGAGCTATTATGAAACAAAGGCCGAAAATATCGGCAATGGTGGCGTTTCGGGTGATGATCCCGATGCTGTCTGGAAACTGACACAAGAACTTAAAAAGTTAATTGCAAATCAGGAATTGATGAAATCATGCAATAAAGTGATAAAAAAATACAGTGATGAAGAAAAAAGAAAAAATGAATTGAAAATATTAGGGCTGACAGATAAAAAAATTCATCATTTGCTTTATCAGGAATTAGGGGTTGGCTTTGAGTCTTTTAAATTAACCAATAATAACGCCAGAATAAAAAGAGTAATTAGACGTATTGAGGAAATTAAAGCCATAAAAGAGCGTGTATCAGAAACTAATGAGGAATATGAAAACTTTACTTTTTCTATTGATAAGGAAGATAATCGAATTAAATTTATTTTCCCGGATGATAAACGACCAAATGATGAAGTTAAATCCTTATTGAGAAATTACTCTTTTAAATGGAGTCCAACCCGTAAGGCTTATGTAAGGAAAACAACAATTAATGGAGTGAATGGCGGTAGGTATCTTAGAAATAAACTCATTGAGTATTTTAATAAAAATAATTGAAGTTAATATTTAACTTTTTACTGAAATGTTATGGCGCTCACAAAGAGCGCCTTTATTTAAATAAATAGACATTGTAGACCTTTTTTAATTAATTTGTCGTGTGATATTTTTACTGAAACGGCAAGAAGGCCAATTCACGGTAACGCCCCGCTTGGCGTAGGAGTTGAATCATGTTAATTGCAAAAGAAAATCCCCACTCAGACGAAGCTGTCAACAAGTCAAAAAAGCCAGTAGTAGCTCAGGTAAAAAATGTAGTCTCTAAAAAAACGGCGAAAACCTCAAAATCTGCGTCTAAAAAAACCGATGCACCAGAGGTGTATCAGGCATTAGATGCGCTAGAAATTATTTCTATTCCACTTTCTGAATTAGTCCCCAGTGAGCTGAATGTACGTAAACGCCCAGATGATGAAACCAAACTTACTGAGCTGGCAAACAGTATTCAGGCCGTTGGGGTTTTACAAAATTTGGTTGTTCATGTGCTGGGAAATGGCAAATACGGCGTAGCCGCAGGGCAAAGACGTTTACAAGCCCTCAACACGTTATTACAAAAGGAACTGATTGATCAATCCTACACGGTTCCGGCGAAAGTAGTCAGTGGAGAAGATGCCCTGATTATCTCATTGACCGAAAATAGCCAGCGTGAGGCTATGCATCCAGCCGATCAGCTTATTGCATTCGGAGAACTAAACCGGAAAGGGTACAAAGAAGCCGCGATCGCTGACCTGTTGGGCTACACCACACGCCATGTTAAAAAGTGTCTGCGTTTGGCACAAATGGCACCTGCACTATTAGAAGAGCTGGCGAACGATAACATCACGTTGGAACAGCTACAGGCTTTATCTGTCAGCAATGATCATGAGCGTCAGATTAATGTTTGGAATAACGCCAGTAGCTGGGAAAAAGAGCCTTATCGCTTACGACAAATCATAACACAAGACAAATCACCCGTTGCGGGTAATGCCTTGTTCGAATTAGTGGGCCAGAAAGAATATGAACAGGCAGGCGGTACATTAGAAATCGATCTGTTTACAGATGCTGGCTTTATTGAAAATCTGCCATTGTTAGAAAAATTGGCAAATGAAAAACTGAATTATATTGCGACTGAAATTGCACGTATTGAGGGCTGGAACTGGTCACAGGCGCGTATATCACCGCTTCGGGTATATTCTGATGATGCAGGAAAATATGTACATAGTGAGCCAAAAAATGGTGAAATCGTTGAAAGTTTAAAAGTGGCTTATGATGAAGCAAAAGAGTTAGCAGAAGAAGCGGATAGGTTAGCGAATTCAGAGGAGGAGGAATCTTCACGTAATGAATTATACCGGCTTTCTTGTGAGCGTGATGATCAGCTAGAACATATTGTGAATCAATCCGAAATCTTAGCGTGGACGCCGGAAGAAAAAGCAGGCAAAGGCGTGTTTGTCTCTATCAATGGCGGTTGTATTGGAGTCGATAGGGGGGTTGTTGCGTTGTCATCCACTGAAAAAGAAAAAATAACCGATGCTGATCAAGATATTGCACCAGAAAATAAAGCCGCAGGTGAAGCAAGTACCGGGCAATCACAAAACAAAGGCTATAGCGCGGTATTAACCCAAAGTTTATCTTCCGAGCGCACGTTGGCAGTACAAGCGGCATTGACACAACATACTCATGTGGCTCTGGTTCTGCTCGTTCATGATGCTGTAAAAAAGAATTTTGCTTCCTCTGCGAGTGATTACATAAAACACCTTAATATTATCTTCGAACTTAGCAGGTCAACATTACTGGATAATGCCCCCACAGCCCGCGAGAGCAGAGCATTGTCTTTGCTTAGAGAACAACATGAACATTGGATCGGTCAATTCCCAGAAAACTGGAAAAACAGTGGTCATTGGCTGCTGGAATGGCCACAGGAGAAACTGATTTCATTGCTTGCATATTGTACTGCTAATACTGTTTCTGGTGTTCAATATGTGACTTGTTCTCATAACAAAATTGGTTCCTCTCTTGAACCTATTGAGGCTCTGATTGAGTTTGATTTATCTCAGTGGTGGCAACCAACTCAGGCGAATTTCTTCGGGCGTATTAGTAAAGATCAAATCATTGATTGTCTGATAGATGGAGGCTTTACCGGTGCGGCTATTGATGCAGGAAAAATGAAAAAAGGGGATGCTGCTGAACTGGCAGAAGATCTGTTTAAAAATAGGCATTGGCTCCCTGACTGCTTCAAAACTGACATTAACACCGAAAACTCAGCCGCAGAATAAGACGGAGGCACCGCCTGAAAGGGCGGTGTAGTCACCATGAAGATGATCCCTAATCATTTAGCCTTAGTGCCTGTTAACCACTTTCATTACGCAGCGTCACAGGCCATTATATTGGTCGAAGATAAGAAAAAAAGGGGAAAGTGCTTGAAACGTTATCCTTATGCTTCGGCATTGATAACCATCATTACAGATCAAAAAGGCCCAATAACGTCTGTTAATATGAAACGTGCGCTTCCTGATTATCCAGTAAATCCCCGCGAGCGTCAGAATAAGGAAGCGTACATATCAGCATTAGACATATTGATTGAAAGTCAGGGGGAAATTTGTTTGTTACCGCTTTCAAGTAGTACGGTTGATCAATATTTCCCTGCGACAAAATATAAGTTGCAAGAACGCCGGAATCGGATTATCGATACCAAGAATTTAATAGCAAACCGACAAAGAGAAAAAGAGCGCCAGAAAAAGCGGCGGCGGTATCAAAGTAAACTCGCACAAGCTAACGTAGAATTGGCTTATATTACGCCGAGTGAATTACAGGTATGGTATCACCGACAAAATAAGCAGGGAATATTTGAAGATGATCTCATTGACATGCTGCTTTCATGGAGTGCCCGGTTTACCAAAATTGATCTTCGCTGTTTATCCGAGGGAACGCCGTTATGGGTCGTCATGAAAGAGATGAAAGAAATGTTGAGTTCTCGCTCTTTTATTGAACGTTGGCTGGATGAGATGGTGCGCCCGAATAAATTGAGGGCGCATAACGAATGAGTTGGCTGAGTTTTGGCGGTGTGTAATGTGTTCTGCTGTATAACATCGGAAACGATTTTATTTTTGGGGCACCAAAGGCACTTTCCCCATAAAGAGGGGGAAAGTGTCGCCTGGACTGCGCTTATCGCCCAAAAAACCGGGCGATAAGCTCCGCAGAGCCACGGTGTGTCTCTGTCCTGTCGGATACCAAGCGATGCGTAAAACCGGTCTACCTGTCTGTATGATCCTTAAAAAATAAAACCTGTCGGGTAAGTAGTTGCGCCCACTGCGTGTTCACAACCACGTTGATCAAGTGTTTTTTATCGGTGAGTTGTCAATCACTAAATCGGAACCCTGAAGGGTGCCCCCGATTTAGCGTTTGACAAGATTGGCTATGGTGGCAATTTAAATAGTTACTGAAAATAGATAAACTTAATTATGACTTTATTTAAATAATATTTATTTTAGTGTGCATATTAAAAATTATTAACAATAACAACTTAAATAATAATTAATTACTTTATCTTTTATTTATTTGGTCGTATAATATAATCATTGAAACAGCAATCGGGCTGAGTCACGGTAACGCCCCGCTTGGCGTAGGAAAATAAAAAATGAGTATACAAATTTTGAAGATAGGCCAGTGTTTGGTGAGTAATTTAGGTGATCTCTATGTGGTCAGTGAAGTCTTCCGCCTTGAAAAAGGGTGTAATTATCGATTATTATCGCTTGATGTTGCCGTGGTAACTACTCTATCGCATGGTGTTATTATGCGTTCTGGTTGGGCATTGCAAGATCGAATAATGTCACGAATGGAAATTCAACAACGCATAAACTATATTAATGTATCGAAACGATTATTATTAAATAAAAATAAGATGTCTTGAAAAATATTGAAATTTATATTTATTTATTTTTAATAAATAATATTGTCATTTTATCTATTTGGTCGTATAATATAATCATTGAAACAGCAACAGGGCTGATTCACGGTAACGTCCCGCTTGACGTAGGTGTTATAATTATGAAAGAGAACATGTCCGATCTTACCCCATCCCAGTTTGAAGATATTGTATCTTATCTTCAAAGTGCGGGCACATACGATGCTATTCGTATTTTCCCAGTATGGTCTATGTTAGATGGCTTTCAGGCTGTTAGTGTCCCCAATAACAAAAAACAAGTTGCTATTTTTCAAAATGGGTTACCCGTCGCAGTATATATTTTAAATGATGATGGTTGCACCGAGGGTGTTTATTATTTGTAATAAATAACTTCTATTAATAAAAGCGGAATAATCCGCTTTTATTAAAAATACTCTTTTTGTTAATAAATGTTTTTGAATATATTGATTTTACAAGTTCATTTGAGTAGGGATATATTATGGTAAGTTTAAATAAAGTTTCTCTTATTGGTCATTTAGGTAAAGATCCTGAAATTCGTTATATTCCTAATGGGAATGCGGTTGCTAATCTGAGTTTAGCTACCTCTGAAACTTGGGTTAATAAGCAAACAGGGGAAATACAAAAAAACACTGAATGGCACAAGATTGTAATTTATGGAAAACTTGCTGAGATCTCAGGTGAGTATGCGCGTAAAGGTACGCTTATCTATGTTGAGGGGCAGTTAAAAACACGTAGTTGGACAGATAATCTTGACACCGTTCGTTATATTACTGAGATTGTGATTAACCGAAGTGGGCGATTCCAAGTATTAGAACGTAACTTTGGCAGCAATCAAAGCGCCCCAGAACAGGAAACACCAATATGCTATGAGGCTGAAAGCGACACAGGCACAGGTAAAAGAAAAGCTAAGAGCAAAGGAACAAGCAAGAAAGCTAAAAGCAATTCTGTACTGGCTCCTGTTCCTCAAGATCAAGATTTTCCACTAATTGAAAGTGATCCTCCGTTTTAAATATTTATAAAACTAAATTTGATAGCGCCGTGATAGGCGCTATTCAAGGTAATTTAATTTCCTTTTTTTAAGGCGATTAAATATGTATGAGATAATTATAAAAACAACACATGAAAAGGCGTTAAATTATATTTATTTACCCGTTATTTCTATTGAAATTGTATCATTTCCGACAAATAAAATGGATTATTAAGATGAAAAATAATAACCAAGAAAATAATGAAGTGTTTTCAGTTCGTCAAAGGGTAACCGTTATTGTTAGTGAATTAGATTCAGGGTTTGGCGTTCATTTTTGTAATCATGGATTACTCAGCGGCAGTAATCATAATCTATGGTGGCCATTATCAGAGTCTGCACAGCCTTTCACTGAAATTGAAAATATTATGGTCATGAATAAGATAGCAAAAAATGTCGCTCTCATTATTCTGGTAAGGCGTGAAAAGAAGTTTACTGATTACGAGGTGGTTTATAACACGTTTGAACCTAAAACGTAAACTACGGGGCACCAAAGGCACTTTCCCCAACAGAGGGGAAAGTGTCGCCTGGACTACGCTAATCGCCCAGAAAAGCGGGCGATTAGCTCCGCAGAGCCACTATGTGTCTCTGTCCTATCGGATACCAAGCGATGCTTAACACGGCCTTAAAACCCCCTGAATGATTATGCAATACGCCCTTTGCCGCGAGAGAACTCACCGAGAGATGGAATTTAGCCACAGAGAAGAAAAATAGTATGAACACACGTAACGTCAACACCGCCGCTCAAGAATCTTCCAAAAGATGGGAAAAAGAAAATCTCAATGGCGTTGTGAATGGAATTTTTAACACGGGAGAACGTAAGCATGTATAAGGCAATATCTACCACGATCACGGAAAATTATCAGGAAACAGCAACCGCTGAACTTATGTACTGGATAGACAGAGAACAGGCCGCTAAAACCGCCCCACAGGAAATTACGCTATTAGATTATATGGATGCGTTGGCGATTTTGCCTCCACAAGATTGGCAATGTGATCAAGGGAAAGACAGCGAGTCGTTCAAGTTAGCTGAGATGTATTTTGGCAATGTGACCGATATTTACGCCAAATTGGACGGTAAGTACTTCAAATTTCGTGATTTATGTACGTTATCACATGTTCAGATTGTGTCGCGGATTAATACGGCCATCACACTGACAACCAAATGAGAAAAGCAGGGTTTCCCCTGCTCCCTGTGCCGATTGAACTTTTCCAGAGCAGCAATCGGCTATCATTAACCTACATGGAGAAACAACCATGAGTATGATGGGTAGTATAGTTACACCAACTCACCAGACTGTAAAGTGTAATTTTACAGATAGTCCAGTCAGGCATCAGCGTATTAAACGCAATGATCTCGCTGTATATGAAATTGATCCCACATTAAAAGCTTTTGCGCGTCATATCCGTAAGTGTCAGCGCAAAAAGCAACCCGTTCGCATTCCTTCAATGAAGGCAAAAGCACTAGGGCAGCTTTTACGCAGTTTAGAGCTGCGTAAGGCATGGGCGTAACATTAGGTAACCCGCTCCTAACGGAGCGGTTTTAAGGGATCTTGCTGTATGTCACAGTTACATTTTGATGAGCTATTTGCGCCAGAAGTAGGGCCAGAAACAAAAACAGTCATACGTACACAAAAAAAACCAGTAATATCAAAGCTGAAAGCTACCCTGACAGATCATCACAAAGCATTTATAAACGAATTCAGGACACTAGCGCCGTATCACAGCCGGTTTGAAGTATTCAACGATTTTACCCATATTGCCGTAATTGCACTTGAAAACCATTTCCTGAAATCGCCAGAACTGGAAGAGGAATATTTCAATATTATCGGACGTTATGAGAAAAAAGATGTTGAGCAGTTTAGCCATTTGTTAGCGCATGTGGTGCTTGGGTTAGAAAGGGAAATGTGCGACTTTTTAGGCAAAATTTTTATGTCATTGGAGCTAGGAGATAGCCGTATGGGGCAATTTTTCACCCCTTTTCATGTGTCTGAATTGATGGCGAAACTCATCATCGGTAACCCTGAGCCGCAAATTAAGCAACATGGCTATATCACTGTCTCAGAGCCTACAGCAGGAGCCGGTGGCATGGTGATCGCGACGGCTAAGATCCTGCTTGAACAAGGATACAATCCGTCACAACACATGTTAGCGGTATGTACTGATATTGATATTACCGCCGCCAGAATGTGTTATGTCCAATTGTCGCTGTTAGGTATTCCTGCAATTGTCAATGTTGGTAATAGTTTAATATTAACGGTTTCCAGGGTCATGAAAACGCCTATTTATTACTTACATCATCAACGATTTGCTGACTGGCTGTGAGATAAAGCGGGCACGTCCCGCTTTTTTATTTCTGGAACCAGACGTTCCAGCCTCACTTGGATCTAAATTTAGGGCGCTATTTATAATTACTTCCTCATTTCTGTTACACCGTCACTTTATTAGTTTAATGGAAGAGATCCGCGAAATGTACGGCACAACGGGGTTGCGGAAGTCAAAAGGAAGGCAGCAAGTTGAAAATAGGGCTTAATAACAAAAAGGGCAATAGCCCCTTAGATAATTGACAAAATGAGTATATAACTGAGAAATTCTAATAATTTTATGATTAGATAATATGGCTACTAGATTATAAATAACAGCCGAATGGCTGAGGTAAATATGAATAAAAAAAGTCACTTAGTAGTGAACATTGTCAACCCATTTCATTAGTGGCTTTATTGATAGTTCAATATAATAGAGGCAATTATAACAAATGTAGCACTTTATTCAACCAAAACCAAATCCCGCCGTAAATCGGAGTCGGGGGATGTGACAGCGAGGTGAGTATGAAAAAAGAATTTCATGTAGTAGCTGGTAAATGGGAAGAATATGAAGGAAAAATGGAAGAAAATATAAAATTTTGTGATTTCTTCGATACGATGGAAGCAGCAGAACAATGCGTTATTGAAAATAAATTAACGCTATATCCAATCTGTCGAGTTGAAGTTTATTTCCGTTGAGACTAACTCCAGCTCATTTCCGAGTGGGCTGTGGTGAATTGATTAAATAAACAAAAGGAGTTTCAAATGCCAAATCATGTAACGAACATTGTTGAAGCAAGTCCAGTAGTAATTCAATCCATGCTTAACGATGATGGAGCTGTCGATTTTGATGTAATTCTACCGATGCCTGATGATTTAGGTATCAACGGCGCAAACGGTTTTTATGGTGACGCTGAAAATGCAGCAAAGCTAATGTGCAAAGAGAAGCTTAGCGATAACCCTTTATTTTTTAACCCTCATCATATATTACTATTTTTTAAACGTATTTATATTAACTGTAATTTAGCTGGATATAAGGTTTGATATGAAGTTTAATAAAGAATTAATTACAAAAGAAAAGCTTATTGAATTAAGAAATGATATTGAATGCTCAAATCAACAAATGGCTAACTTACTTGGTGTTTCATTGAAAACTTGGCTTAATAAAATTAGTGATGGCAATAGTGGGAAGATTAATAAGCTAGAATATGAGTTTTTATTATTGCTGGCAGGAAAACACTCTATATATTTATTAAAAAATCGTAAAGATGAAAATGATTTCGTTTGTAAAAATGTGCAATCACTACTCTAACGGTCTTTGCTTCGCAAATGCTCTCTACGCAAGACTTGTGAGAACTACCGGGGCGCAGCTTGGTGGCTGATGAACCCCGCCGGGGGCAGAGAGGAGGATATTTGGGAGGCGGTAAATCGATATTTCTATGGTAATGCTCATCGAATCAGATACCCAGTCACTGAACGGGTGAAAGCAATATATGCTAAATTAGATAAATGACAGACTACAAAAATTTAGCTTTTTTAGAATGATTGGCATTGACCAATCATTCTAAATTGAGTTACCCACCGTTTTAATTTTATTGTGGGTACGGCTTCTCTCCGCTTTCACCTACCCATCCGCTACGAACTATTCAGCTTCTGAGGGCTGAATAGTTCTACTCAATAAAATTAACCCCGTGGATAACTCAAACTGCCACGCTGCATTTGCTGGCGTTCACCAGTGCAGCGAATGATTTTTAAACTGACGGAGACCCGTTGTATTTTACTGATTTGAGGCCGCAAAAAAAGTTCATGGTAAAGACATACACATTCTGGTAGTTCGCCATACAGAATTTGGCAATGAAAATAAAACCCGGAAACCGGGTTTTATTACATCAAAGATCCAATTGTAAAATTTGAATTTGAAAAAAATAATGAAAACGAAATAATTAACGTACCCTCTGTCAATAAGTTATAAAAAATATTCTATCGTTGATGCTAACTGTTTATAGAGTACGGGCTACATTCAAATTACCGAAAGATTTTTATGGCTTTAACGACGATGGTAAATCTTCATCAAGTGTAATCTCTATTCGTCGATTAAGTAAAGAATGAATGGTTTCAATAAGAGCTTGTAACTGAACTTCTGCTCTTTCTAACTCCGTAATTTCAGAAGGATTGAGCCTAAATTTCTTATGGCGTTTGTATATCGATAGAAGATGTTGAGCCAGAATATCATCACGGCAGTACAGATAACACTCCGGTATTTCCAGAACATCAGCAAAACGACAGGCTTGCTGAAAATTAGGACTATGTGTGTCCGTCTCATAGTGAGAGATCCTGCTGACGGTTAGCTCATCGATTCCGGCGTACCGTGCCAGTTCAGCTTGGGTCATTTTCGCTGCTTTTCTGGCGGCTTTTAATCGCTTGCCAATCATGCCATTTCTCCGAAATTGGTCTTTATAAAGTTTAGTCATATTAATTTTATTATTTTATATAGATAAACTAATAAATTACTGATTCTCTAATAAAGAATGGGGATTTTCGACAAAAATGCATGATAGGTTTGATCGTTTAAACCGATCAATAATGCATGAATTGATCTATCAAAACGATTAGACTGAAAGGCTGTTAACCCTCAAAATTAAAAAATTAACAATCTTAAATATACTAAAAAAATGACTACTCAGGGGGCTGATGTAGTGCGCTAGCTATAGTAATTCAATATCTTATCTCATAAGGAGATCTTTATGCAGGAATGGCGCCCTGCTTGGTATCTTCTGCGTTGCCGTGAAAATACCTGGAAGACTACGCTGCAAAATCTTACTGAAGCCGGACTTAAAACATGTTGCCCTATTCTTTTAGAACGACGACGACGGAGAGATAAAAAAAATGCATACCGGCTAATTAATTCCCCAGCATTTCCTGGCTATATCTTTGTAAAGTTTAATCCTGCTCAGATTCATACAACCGCAATAAAACAGATGCCTGGCGCAATGGACTTTGTACGTTTCGGAAACCGTGTTGCAACCCTTAACCAGGACGAAATTGAAGCATTGAAAATTGTACAGCACCATCCGTCACTGGGAACAGTACGTATGGAGTCAACGCATTTATCTGATGAGTTTTTAAAACGGGTTGAAAAGATTTTTAACTCAGAAGAATCCGCTGTTCGTATCGACTTACTGTTCTCGTATTTATGGAGTAAAAATGTCAACCAAACCTACCAGGCAAGAAAAGAAAAATGAGTATTCTAATAACATTTATGTTTCGGCTGAACCGCGTAAAAAATTGGAAGAGTTAATCACAGAAATTGGATACAAAAGAGGCAAGGTTATGGCTGCTTCTGCATTTGTGCGTTATTTGATTGAGAACTACGGTAATGAGGCTAAAAAGAAAATTCTCAATAATGGGTAGAAATTATGATATCACCGGCGGCTTTTCTGGCGCTGGCGATGCAGTGTGCTCCCGATGTGGCACCCGATACATTAAGCCGCATTGTTAAAACTGAATCCGGTTTTAACCCTTGGGCTATCGGGGTTGTAGGGAAACCATTAAGTCGTCAGCCACGAACGAAAGAAGAAGCGTTAGATGCAATTAAGCAGCTTGATAAAAGAAATGCCAATTTCAGCATTGGTCTGGCACAAATTAATCGACAATATTTTGATGTAAAAGATGCTGAATCTATATTTTCACCATGTACGAACTTGAAAATGGGGTCTGATATTTTAAAAGACTGTTATTCACGAGCATTAAAGAGCGGTGATTCAGAGCAACAGGCATTGAGGAAATCATTTTCATGTTATTACAGTGGAAACTATACAAGGGGATTTAAGAAAGAAAATAACAGTACAAGTTATGTAGAAAGAGTCATTGCAGCAAATACTACGAATATAAAAGTTCCTGCATTAGGTGATACACCTGTTTATGACGCTTGGGACGTTTTACAGCAATATCCTAAATATAGTGAGCCTGCGGCTGAAAAAATTAATGAGGAAAAAACAGATGATAAAAGCTAACGCGAGAGAAAAGTCCATGAAGAAATATGTTTTACTGGCTATTTCAATGCTCGCATTTTCACCCTATGTACTTGCTGCCGGTGGCAGTACAGGCTGGCTGGATACACTTATTCAGTATGCTAAGAATATTCAGATTGGGTTATATACATTAGCAGGCGTGATTGTACTTTGCTGTGTCATTATTTCCGGTATCCGTTTAGCGATTTCTCGTATGTCAGGAAACAATGAGAAGACATTCTGGGACTATATCGGTGATCTCAGTATGGCTATCTGGATCGGTGGGGCTGTCATCTTCTTCACTGCGATGTGGCAGGTGTTTGGTACTACTTCCTGATAATTACAGGGGATAATATGGATGGTGAAGATT
The DNA here is from genome assembly GCF_037996745.1 of Xenorhabdus siamensis. Classification (NCBI taxonomy): domain Bacteria; kingdom Pseudomonadati; phylum Pseudomonadota; class Gammaproteobacteria; order Enterobacterales; family Morganellaceae; genus Xenorhabdus; species Xenorhabdus siamensis. Next base: position 54,160 of record NZ_JBBMXE010000015.1, on the reverse strand, counting down.
TATCCTTTGAAAGTTATAATGCAATGGGACGAACGGCTTCCTATCAAGGAGTTCCGCAGTTCGTGCTTCTGGGAATTATCTTTCTTGGGATTATTATCACTGGTATCAGTTGTTCTATTTTTAGCTGGTATGGTCTGATTGCTTTAATTATCCCCGTCACCTTATTTATTGTAGTTAGAATTATTTGTGAGTCTGACAGTCGTTTTCTGACACGCCTCCGTTTTATGCTGAGGCGTTACATACGAAATATGGTGTACGGGCGTGCTTTATTGATAACTCCCTGCAATCCACGATGGAATCAATTTTATGGCAGGCGAATTGCGCAAAAAAGGTTTATATCCAGAGATTAGAGTGCCGTGGATGAATTACCATGTTCATGAAAATATGGTTACGCTTTCGGGGCAACGTTTGATTAGTGTCGTCAGGTTTAAAGGTGTTTCTTACGAAACAAAAGAAAAGCCAGAATTGAATAGAATGTTCACCAATGAAAATCGGTTTTTTCTTTCTCTTGGAAAGAAAGAAGGAAAAAATTTGATGATTCAAACATGGACAACAAAATCTTCAATATCACTTGATGCGGAATACCAAATCGAATTGCCTGTATTGCAGGATTTTGTTGATACCTACACAGCACCTTTCCGAAAAGGGAAATACCGACAAGTCGGTTATACAATGGCCTTCATTCTGAAATATAAAGAACTAGATGAGGGTATCAGCCGTATGAATGAAATTCTCATTATGGTTGAGAAGATGTTGAGTGCATTTGAACCTTCGGTTCTGGGGGTAGAGGAAAATGCAGCGGGATCGGTTTACTCACAGGTTGGTCGGTATTTTTCTCTGTTAATTAACGGTGAAGAGAGAGATGTCATGCTCTCTGATACCCGACTTGGGGATGCTATCATTGACAGTGTGACCAACTTTGCTCCCTACGATTATGTTGAAAATCGTCCCAATAGTGGTGGGGTGAGGTATGCCACTACATATGATCTGCGAGATTACCCCTCAAAGACGGTTCCGGGAATGTGGGATGAAGCTATTGAAGAGCAGTTTGATTTTTCGTTAGTACAGACCTTCATTTTTGAAGACAGAAACAAATCTAAGGTCAATTTTGCCAAACAGACAGTGGATCTGATCTCGGCAGAAGGTGAAACAAAACAAACTAAAGCATTGGAGGAAGCAACTCAGAGCATTACTCAGGGCGAGAAGATGTTCGGACGCTATCATGCGGCTCTTATCGTTTATGGCGATACCCCACAAAAAGCCATTGATAACGGCGCTACTTTGGATTCCATTTTTTCCGCGAGAGATACCCGTTTTATCCGTTCCACAGTAACGAACGACGATTCTTATTACTCTCTGTTTCCTGGTTGTACTATTGCAATGTACCCGGTTCCCAAATCAACAGAGAACTTGGCCTGCGGTTTTTCCTTACATGCTTCTCCAGTGGGGAAAGCAGAAGGGAACCCGCCTGGTGACGGTAAAGCGTGGATGCCGTTTCGTTCAGCGAATGATGCTTTGTACTTCTTTAACGCTCATAACAGCCCGGTAGGAAAGAATAATACAGGTGAGCGTCTGCCTGGCCATATTTCCGTTGTTGGTAAGACAGGAGCGGGTAAAACAACTCTTGAAGCTGAATTAATTGTCTTCGCTAGTCGTTGGAATCCTCTCTTATTTTGTCTGGATTACAACCGTTCGTTTGAAAACCTATTGCGAGCATTATCGACAGAGTATTATGTGATAAGGCCAGGGGTATCGACAGGCATTAACCTGTTTCAGTTGGAAGACACCCCAGAGCTGCGCAGCCAATTGTTCGATATGGTTCAGACAATGGCTGGTGACTGTAACGATGCCGAAGAGAACCAGATTAAACAGTCTATTGAGGCCGTACTTTCACACTCTGTGGTTGAGAACCGAGGAATGTCGCTGCTTTTGCAAAACATTGCCCAGACAGAGGATGAGAATTGTCTTCATGTACGCTTGCGGAAATGGTGCCGTGTCTGCCCTGATGGTTCGGAAGGACGCTATGCATGGGTTTGTGATGCACCAGTGAACCTTTTTGACCCTAAAAAATTCCGCAGACTTGCTTTTGATTGTACCCGTATCATGCAGAAAACATTTTTCACGAAAAATCTCGAAATGATGGAGATATTTCTGAACACAATGTTTTTCCTAAAACGACTTATGCATCAATATCAATCGGCAAATATGCTCCTAAATATTATTGCTGAGTGCTGGATTCCTCTCTCGTTTGACAGTACAGCGGATGCAATCAAGGAAATATTAAAAGCAGGTCGAACCAGAGGAGAAATACTGACTATGGATACTCAGCAACCTGATGATCTCAGTAAATCAACTCATGGTGCATCTGTAATTCAGCAGGTAGTCACTCAAATATGGTTAGCAAATGACCAGGCAGACGCGAAAGAATATGAAAAGTTTAATATAAAGGGTAAGGAATTTGACATAGTGTCTAGGCTGAACCCGTTAGCGCGTGAATTTCTTATCAAACAAGGTCAACAATCTACTGTGCTGTCATTTGATATGACAGATGATTTGAAATACTGGCTTCCTCTTCTATCAACAACAATAGGAAAGGAAGGTAACGTCTATATTGCATCCAGTATTAGGGAAAAATTGGGAACGAATGACCCTAAAATATGGGTTGGTGAGTTTTTGGACGAAATGCAGCGTATTAATAATAAATAAGGATGAAAATGGAAAAAAGTCTAATAGCAATAGCGATCGCATTGGGAATAGGCTTAACACCAGTTATCACTACGGCATCGGGTATACCAACTATCGATGTGGCGAATATCGCTCAATTGGTGGTAAATGCTAAACAGCAGGCAGATGAAGCTCTAGTACAGTTGAATAAAACGAAGGAGGCGATTCAGCAGGCTAAAAATCAGTATGATCATTACAAAGGTCTGGTAACGGGTAACGACCAGTTGGGTAACTTCTTGAATGATCCGCTGCTTAACAAAGTATTGCCGCTTAATGATTGGAACAATATATACACCAATGCAAAGAACTTGACTGATTTGCGCAATCGTTATGGCCTAACGTCCAGTGACCCCAACGTACAGAAATCGTTTGATCACTTGTTATCCCAAGCTGGAGCGTTTGAAGATATGTATAATGCGGCCTCACAGCGTATAAAAAACGCTGAACAGCTCCGTCAGAAACTCAACACAGTACAGACGCCACAACAACGTGGAGAACTAGCGTTGCGGCTACAACAGGAGCAGGTGGAGTTGCAGAACCAACAAATGCAACTCCAAAACATGCAATTGCTGATGGATCAGCAAGAAAAACTCGCTGATAAGAAGAGAGCACAGGATTTATGGGATTACGCCGTAGGGAATACCAAAAAATTACCTACTGGCAATTGACACCATGAGCCGATTTGTGATCCCCTATACTTTATATACATAACTCAGGAAAAAAAGATGAAAAAAGCATTTCTTTTATCTGGACTGTTGTTAGGGACACTGGCGCTCTCCGGTTGTAACGATAGCGGTGAACAATTTATTGGCAACTGGAAAGCGGTGAGTACTTCAGAAGGAAAGCCATTGTTGAAGTGGATGGACGAACGAATGACCATCACTTGTAAAGATAGTACCTGCCATGTTGTTAGTAAGTTTTTGAACAACGGTACTTGGTTTACTCAGGAATCCGATTGGAAAATTGATAATGCTTCGACTATTTCTACGGCAAACGGTATTGAGACCATGTATTTAGAAAAAGACAAAATTCATAAATCTAATAGGATCTATGAAAAACAGTGGAGTAGATATGGCGATAGAGTTGCACATTGCAGAAACTCTATACCAGGCAGTCGATAACTCTCTATCAGGAACTATATCAACCGGCACCACATTATTAATGATTGGTGTCGGTTCCCTTTTTGGGGCGTTCTGGGCGATAGATCGAACGCTTAATGTGCTGTCATGGTATTTCAAAGGGTTTAATAGTGTTCTTCAAGACGAAATATTTAACGCTATAAAATCAGCCTTTATTATATTTAGTGCCTTTAATGTTGATTGGTACATGAATGTAGTAGTCCCATTTGTTAATGGAATGCCAACTTGGGCTATACAACAATTATCAAACGGAGCAATAGGCAATAATCAAGTGGATACTTTAATCAATAGTTTCTTAAATGGAATTATTAATTATGTAAATGTCACTGATTTTTCTATAACCAATTTTAAGACTACGGCTGTTGCAGTAATAACGATATTAGTTATGCTAATTGGTGGTATCCCCTTTTTAGCACTTTGCGTTGCAACTTTAATGACATTGAAAGTATCTACATCTCTTTTTCTTATTATTGGTCCTTTATTTATAGCATTTGGCCTTTTTGATCAAACAAGACAGTATTTTTGGGGATGGGTATCTTTACTTGGTGGTTTTATGTTGACGCAATTGATATTTGGCGTGGCTATTACACTTGAGATCAACTTCCTGAATAGTTTTGTTATAACGAATGGAGAAGTAGATAGTTCTCTTGGTGGTGCATTTGCACTCTTATTTTACTTTGGTACGTTTAGTGCTATAGCATCGGAAATACCAAACTATGCAGCAACTGTAATGGGTGGCTCTCCGAGTGGCGTTCATGGACTCAAGAAATTGCTAATGAAAGGTACTGGATTAGGAGCTGCAACCCGAATGTCTAGAGCGTTTAGAAATCGTATCCGTCCCGCCTAATATCAACAGTTATTCTGTATCTTAATCTGAATAGTGAATTTTATTATGACCAATAGACTTTGTTTATGGTTGTTAGCATCTTTATTCATTATATCTGGCTGTAGTTCGCATATGGATAAAAACATACATGCTGATGAATGGATTAATGTTAATAAGTTCACGGCTAATAACCATTCTGGAGATTGATATGTTTGGAAATAGAAAAAAGGAAGTAATAAAAGAAGCCTATGATATTGAAAAAGGAAAAGACAATCTCTCACCCGAACAAGGCAGAAATATAGGAGAGGCTAGTCGTGCCTACGCGCAAGCCGCACTATGGTTTGAGAAGCATGTGGCAGAAGAGGAAAAGAAAAAAACTAAAAATGCTAAACGATTAAGTATCTTTTTTGGTGTTATTACTTTCATGTCAATTGGTGCCGTTCTTGGTTTGACTCCATTAAAAACAGTAGAACCATATCTTCTTCGTGTCGATAACAACTCAGGTTATACCGATATTGTTAAATACGGAGGAGATAATGATGCTAATGAACGTGATGATTCATTCTGGACTACAACTTATGTGCGGCAGCGAGAGTTATAATTTTTCTACGCAAGATTCTCGTTACCATATTGTCGATTTAATGTCTTATCCGGGAACATTTACCGAGTATAAAAACTTCCAGTTATCCAAAAAAGGATATATGGAACAGTTGGGTGATAAGCGGCAAATCAGAGTCGATATAAACAACATCATTTTTTCTCAAAGAGATAAAGACAAGCATAACGGAACAGTTCAAATACGATTTACGAAAACCATTCTTGATGATGCTGGCATTCCTGTTCAGGAAATACCTGCAACAAAATGGCTTGCTACGCTCTCATTTGATTACGGCAAACCGCCAAAAGTGCAAAAAGACGATTGGCTTAACCCTAGGGGCTTTGCTGTGCGCTCGTATGAATTAAGCCAGGAGGTAGGATATTAACGATGAAAATACACTTTTTGGTGTTCTGTATTCTCACGGCTTATGCATCTGTGATTCATGCTGAAACTGTTGGGAAGGGATCTCAGTTGGATAAACGCATTCAGACGGCGACCTACTCGCCAGATAACGTCTTTCGGGTGAATGCTTCGGTTGGTCGGGCAACGATAGTGCAACTTGAACCCGGAGAAACCATCAGACGTGATACGGGGATGATGGCGATGGGCGATCCTGACGCATGGGAGGTCGGTCCGAATAAATCAGGTGATAGAGTGACGATAAAGCCTAAGACTGACCAGGACCCTAATACAAACTTCATTATTAATACTGACAGACGTACTTATATTCTGGAATTAAAGTTAGTGAAGGATGTGGCACAAACAACTTACTTATTACGCTTCAATTATCCGAAACCCCCGAAAGTGGGTGAAAGCCCATTTATTGATCGTCAATTAAATCAGAATCCATGTTCTGGTAGAGAAAACCGGCGTTATGAGAAGAAAGGCGACCTCATTATTTCCCCTTCTGAGGTCTGGGATAATGGTACTTTCACGTGCATGAGGTTCCCGACAAATGCACCTCGTCCCGTTGTTTATGAAGTCCTTCCTGATGGAACTGAAACGCTTGTTAATTTCCACAACGTAAATGACATTTTGGTTATTCACAGCGTGAGTGCAATGTATAAATTGCGATTGAATAAATTGGTGCTCGCTGTAAGGACTAATGTTAACAATACTGGCTTTTATAATTATAACGGCACGACTACTGGTGAAGTTAGGGAGACGATAAGTGTCAGAAAACAATAATGCTGACGAATCCACAAAGAATACACCTCGTGGCGATTTTAATCTTCTGGGAGTAAAAAAAGACCGAAAACCTAAAGCTAAAGTTTTGCTCGTTATTGGTGGAGGGGTACTTTTCCTTTTTATGGCGCTTGGCGTTATTTTCTATTCTGCATTTCAGGCTATGAAAGCAAATAATCCTAATAAAGTTGATGAATCAAAAGTTAAAGCTGATGCTGCATTGGCGGCAAAGCCTATCACCGATGATGATATTCAAAAGAAAAGAGCGCAGATCCTCAAAAGGCGACAGCAAGAGGAACAGAAAAAGCAGGAAGACTCAGCCCCCAATCCCTCGCAAATCGGTAAGGCAAATGCAATAGCAGATCCAGAACAACCAAGCCCTGCATATTTACGAAAACTCAGTGGGGGTATTGCTGTTCAGGAAACTGGCGGAGGTGGAAACAGCCAGTCACAATTAACCAGTAGTGATGCTGACGAGCAGCGTATTCGTTCTTATGCTCAGGCCGCACCGATGATGCCTGATGTGGATGGATCTGCAAGCCTGGGCGTTCCAAAAGATAATACCAGAGGCGATATCTCTGATCTTAATGGTTCCCGTTATACCCCGACTGGCGCGTATCTCTCGCCAGAGCGTAAATTTCTTCTGAAACGTAAATCAAACCTGCGCTGTGCGCTGTATACCGCAGTAAAAACGGATCACCCTGGGTTTGTTAAATGCATACTCACACAACCGCTTTACTCGTCAGACGGTAGCGTGATCATTGCTGAAGCCGGGGCCGAATTGGATGGTGAACAGAAGGTTCAGATAAGGCCAGGACAAACCCGCGTATTTACAACCTGGACAGACCTCGAAACAACCTCAGGGGTTCGCGCTAGCCTTAATGCTCTTGGTACTGGTGCTATGGGGGAAAGTGGCACAGAAGCCTATGTCGATAATCATTATGGGAAACGTTTTGGTGGTGCGGTGATGTTGTCCTTTATCCAGGATGTTTTCGCGAGTGCCGCCAATGCCACTAAACGCAACGACTCTACCTACTCTTTTGATAATAGCGAGCGCAATGCTGAAAACATGGCAACCAAAGCGCTGGAAAATAGCATTAATATTCCGCCGACGGGTTATGTATTTCCTGGAACCGTTATTAATGTGATCGTTGCGCAGGATGTAAATTTCTCATCAGTATTCAAGACAAGATCGGTAAGGTGATTTAAATGGCACAATACAACGCAAGAAAATTTATGTTTGAAGATGTTATCGAAACTTGGATTTTTATGAAGTGCCTGATTGCAGGACATTCCGACACGATAATATCAGCTAATACTAATGCAGGGATGGTAATTCATGAGTTTTGATCATGCCGCATTGACACGAGATTTCCTTAATCAAAGCGGTGTGCATGAGTGTTTGAATCGGCCGGGTATTAGGGATGTGGCAATTAATAGACCAGGGGAAATATGGCTTGAAGATGAAACTGGATGGGTAAGGGAAGATAAACCTAATCTTGATTATATCCTTTGTATGAAGTTGGCAAATTCTCTAGCTGCTTATAATAACCAAAGCCTTACAACTAAATCGCCAATCAAAACTATTGAATTACCGGATAACGAACGTGGCTTGATTGTCATGCCTCCTGCATGTGAGAAAGGAACAATATCTATGACATTCCGTAAACCTTCACTGGATAGGTTTACTTTGCAGGGGTATGTAGATAGTGGGCGATTTGAGAATGCTCGTGCGATTGAGAATAAAGGGCAGGAATTAGAAGAATGGCAAAGAATATTGAAGAGTTACCATCAAAAGAAAGATTGGATAAATTTCTTTATTCTGGCGATTGAAAGGAAACTGAATATTATTATTTTTGGCGGAACGGGTTCTGGTAAGACAACGTTTGCTAAAGCATTAGTTGATTTATTCCCTATTCATCGTCGAATGCTAACTATTGAAGCGGTAAATGAATTAAAACTACCACTTCATCCAAATCATGTTCATTTAATCTACGGCGATATTATTACCCCAAAAGAGCTTGTTTCGTGTTCACTGCGCATGAAGCCGGATCATATCTTTCTGTCCGAGCTAACAGGTGATGAAGCCTGGGATTTTATGGAACTGTTGAATACAGGGCATCCCGGCACTATAACAACGGCTCACGCCAACGACACGCTTTCTGGCTATGGTCGTGTTTGCGGGATGATCAAGCAGTCTCCGGTCGGGATGGGGCTTGATTATGACTATATAGAGCGGCGAGTCAGAACGTCATTTGATATCGTCCTTTATATGGAACATACAAGGATATTAGAAGTTCGTTATGAACCTGAAATTAAGAACCGACTTTTAAATGGTGTCTCTGGGAAATAATCATGAAAACATTCTTCTTTGGTATAACTATATGGATATTGGCAGTTATCGTTTGTGTTGTGATTGGTAACTATTCCGGTGGGGCGCTACATCTTTATTTGTCCGATGTGTCAGTCAGTCAAGTAACATGGTGGTCATTATACAATGGCATACATTTACCTTTTAAACATCCAGATTTCGCTAGTGTTGTATGGGGCAGTGTGCTGGCTGCATGGATAGTGTTCTTACCTGTGTTTGTGGCAATTATTTTTCTTTGGTTGTACTTCATGCCAAAAACAAAATCACTTTATGGTAATGCCCGATTTGCCAATAACCGAGAGCTTGAACCTCTTCACTATAAAGGAGATTACAACTAAATTTTATCGGATTAAAGGATTCCGCTATGAGTAAAGGTAAAAAGAAAAAATATCCAGGTATCATCATTGGTAAACATCCCACTAAAAACATTTTTCTTACATCATACGGTCAGACCTTTATTCTTCTGGCTGCCCCACCGGGGAGTGGTAAAGGGGTGAGTTTTGTTATTCCTAATCTGTTGTCATTTCCTGATTCAGTTGCGGTGAATGACCCTAAATTCGAAAACTGGAACATTACATCGGGTTTTCGTGCTGCCTGTGGCCATGAGTGTTATCGTTTTTCTCCTGAACTACTGGAAACTCATCGCTGGAACCCGCTGTTTTATCTCTCTAGTGATGAGCTGGAACGTTTCGCCGATATCAAAACCATAGCCACTACGCTTTTTGTCTCACCAAACCCTGAGAACCAGGCTTTCTACAATAACGCCGGTAAGATCTTCTCAGCTCTGGTGCTGTACCTGATGGAAACACCTGAATTGCCACTCACGCTTCCACAGGTGTACGAAATAACCAGCTTGGGGGAAGATTTGCCTCAGTGGGTAGAAGATACCATTGAGGCAAGGGATAACGAAGATCGGGCGCTGTCTTCTGAATGCATTCGGGAAATGATGAATATCATATCCATATCTTCAAACCCGAAATCGTGGTCTATCTATATGGATATCCTCTCCGAAGTTTTGGGGATGTTTGGTGAGAAGAAAGTGGCATGGGCTGTTTCAGGAAACGATATCGATTTTTCTAAAATGCGTGAAAGAAAAATGAGCGTTTATTTTTCCGTCACTAATGATGCAGTAGATAAATTTGGTACTCTCATGAATTTGTTTTTCACTCAATTAATGGGGGCTAATTCAAAGGTTTTACCAGAGGATGGCGGCTTTGATGAAAATGGTAAACCTCGTCTTAAATACCAGATAGGTATGTTTATGGATGAAACAAAAGTCATGGGACGAATTAAAGCATTTGAAAATGCGCCTGCACTTTTACGCGGTTATGGATTTAGATTTAACTTTATATTCCAGAATAAAGCACAATTACGGGCCAGGAATATGTATGGTAGGGAAACCGCAGATGCAATGATGAATGCCTTTCATGTTGAAATTGTTTACGCGCCGGCAAAACAAGATTTTCCAGCCGCAGAAGAATACAGTAAAGCGCTGGGAACAACTACAGTTCCTGTAACAACGTATTCTGATAATGTCGGTGGAAAACAAAAAAGTCGAAGTCGTAACCGAACCGTACAACCCAGACCCTTAATGTTGCCACAAGAAATACTCGATATGCCGTATGATGAGGAAATTGTCTTTATCCAAGGTAATAAAGACACTAAGCCTTTAAATATAAAAGCAAGGAAAATCTTTTGGTATAAAGAAGATGTTTTTAAATTAAGGGCAAATATGCCTCGGCCTAATATACCTTTGGCGAGTCGGGAACAATTGGACGGAATCGTTATCCCTATGCGCAAAAAGGAACAACATCTCAATGCTGAGTTTAACGAAAGTTTTTCAGCCGTCATTGACGATGAAATTAAAAAAAGGCTTTGGTATGCGAACAAAAAAAATAATCTTGGTTGGCTTAATTACTAATGCATTATCGGCGTGTAGTTTACCGCCTAAACTCTCTGAACCAGAGGGAGACTGGGTAAGTTTTGAACCTGTCGTATCTCAAATACCTTCCAGGCAAATTCATCAAAGTAGTGCGGTAGACATTATGTCGCAGCCGATGCCAGTAACAATATTAACAACAAGACAAGGGAACTACAGTAAAACGTCTTTCGTTACCGATGATGGGAAACACATTCCTTTATACACAGCCGTGCGTAAGATTGTACCTGTATCATGGGGTGTAAAACTCTCGCCTGATGTTTCTCAGAATTTCCGGAGCAATGTTTCATGGACTGGCAATGATCAATGGCCTCATGTGCTCCGAAAAATGCTTACCAGTTATGGTCTTGTAGCTGATATTAGCGAAACAAAAAAAGCGGTTTTTGTTAAGTATAGTACACAAACGGCAGCGCCAGTCACGACGGCAACAGGGAAACTTTTATCTGATAAACCAGTGATACTAGCAACAATCGGTAAAGAGGGGAAAACAAGACTTCCACCTGTAACACCTGCTGTTACTCAATCGACCAAGCAGATCACGCCAGAAATACCTAAACTCATTATCAAATCGGCACCTGAAATTAAGGTCTGGAAAATTGATAAGGGAACTTCTCTGAAAAAAGGATTTGAATCGTGGGTATCAAAAGAAAAATGTCCGACAGGAAATGGAAAGTGGAACGTTAGGTGGGATACGGATACCGATTACGCAATTGATTATCTGCTTTCATTTAGTAGTGCATCTTTTGAAGATGCGACCAGCCAACTCTTTAATCTCTATCGTAAAGCACAAGCCCCGCTTTATGTCAGCGGGTATCGCCATCAATGCCTCATCGTAATCAGTGATAGAAAGTGAAAATATGAAAACAACACTGTCAATTATTATTGCAGCTTTAATGCTTTCTGGCTGCGCGATGCAACGAATGAATGAAGTTAAGAAAGATGCCGAAGAAACAGAAAACAAAGCCTCTTCGTTGATACAAAAAATGGAAGATAATTATCCGGTAGTTCAGTTCCAGAACGGTCAGTATATCAACCCAACCCCACTGCCAAAGCCTAAATATGATGCTCCCCGACCGGTGGTTAATTGTCAGGTTATTTATAAGGCAGTCAGGCCACAGGATATTTTTCAGTTTAGCCAGGATATCAGTGAACAATGTCGTCTTCGTATCCGCGTCACTCCTGATGCTGCTTCATACCTCAACACTGGCGCTGAAAAGGGTTCAAAAACTCAGCGTTTGTCCTCTGTGCCGTCGCCTGTCATTAACAGCAACGAAATTAAGCCTCTGGCTATGTTTGGCGCTGAAGCTAACGGAAATGACCCCGTTTCAATTGCTGCCATTGCACGTACTATTACTGACGTTAGTTATTCAGGGACGCTGGGTGGCCTTCTTGATCTCGTTTCGGGTCGGCTAGGTATTTCATGGAAATACGACAACGGAAATGTAGTGTTCTATTACCTTGAAACGAAACGGTTTGATATACAGCCAGCCGATGCCAAATATGCACTTAAAGGTGCGGTGATAAGCGGTCTGTCCAATGCTACCGGCACTGATAGTAGCGGTAGTGGTGGTAGCTCCAGCACCGGAGTATCAGGCTCAGGCGGTTCTACCATGTCATCAACGGTGGAAATGGAGAACGCGCTTTATAAGGACCTGAAAGAAACCGTACAGAGTATGTTAACGCCTGGGGTTGGTCGTCTCAGTCTTAATGCAACAACCGGCACTTTGATGGTGACGGATGTACCGGATGTTGTCAGCCGTATCGGGGAATACCTTGAAGACGAAAATAATGCGCTAAGCCGCCAGGTAATCCTTAAAGTGGTTACCTACACAGTGAATACGGATGTAAGTGATATGGTCGGCATAGACTGGAGTCTGGTCTGGAAGTCTTTGAATGGGAAATACGGTATCTCACTGGCGAATACGAATAGCGGGATGTCCAGTGACGCTATTTCAGGGGGAGTTAACGTGCTCGATACGGCAACAGGTTACGCTGCTCAGTTTGCAGGTTCATCGTTCCTGCTCGATGCGCTCTCTAAACAGGCACAAGTATCTGATGTGAAGACCAGCACGATCATGACGACTAATATGGCGGCTGCACCTGTATTAGTTGGACAACAAACGACTTATCTTAAAGATGTGACTACAACGGCTTACGCGAAAGGTGATGCGACGGTTCCTTCTCAATCACTGATGCCTGGCAGTGTTACTACTGGCACAAATATCACGATCTTACCAAAGATACTGAAAGGCTCTGATCGCCTGATGCTTAATATGTTTATGGATATCTCCAGCCTTAAACAAATTCGCACAATAACGTCAGATACTCAAAAGATTGAGGCCCCGGATATTGATACCCGCTCACTACAACAGCGTGTATGGCTTAAACCAGGCCAAACATTAATTATGTCTGGCTTTGAGCAAAATATAAATAACTCAAACAGGCAAGGTATAGGTTCACCCCACAATATTTTATTGGGTGGGGCATTGTCCGGCGCGAAATCTAAACAAATTTTTGTAATTACGGTGACGCCATATGTACGCTAGACAGAAAATAAAAAGGAAAAACATTGACAGCGCTATAAAGGAAACCCCAATTCGCATTTTAACTATTAATCATTATCGTTTTGTTGTTGGTCTTGAATGGGAAACGATCAAGGCTCAACGAAATTTCATGAAAGAAGTGAAGAAAATAGGGAAAGCGCGTAATCTCGATGTTGTTGCTATTCGTGACGTTGACGCATCGCCACAGGCTGGTTTTGCCCCCAAAACCCGACAAAAATTGCGTGGTCATTACTCACTCATTGTTGCCTTAGCCTCCTTGCTAAAAGGTTGCTGTATTGCCGTAATCCAGTTAGGTCAAAATAAGAACAATGAGGAAGAATATACCCTGGTTGGTCGTACTGAGAAAGGTTCCATTCACCCTATTTCAGATACGATCCATACCGGAAAGGATATCAAGCAAGTTGTACTGGATTTGAAGCAGGAGCTTCGTGGAAATCAGCAAGATATTAGTATCCCTGTTTATGGTGATCCGGCGCTGTTTACTTGGATTACTGAGTCTCTGGATTTTAAAGCGCTATTAAAACCTCCTAATATGAGCAAGGATTTTCGGCTTAAGCCCCTGAGCTGGGGAATGACTAAAGGCCAGTTAATCGGTTTTACTGCTGCGTTGGTGATGTCGGGTGTGACTGTATTTTTTATTCTTCATTATTTTGATGAGCAGGACAGGATAAAAAGAGCTGCTGTTCAATCTATGCTATTGAAACAGCAGGAAATAAATAAAAAAGCAAGATATAAGGCTGCCTTGGATAAGATGAAGCATCCTTGGATAACATCTTCTTCAATACCTGTATTTTTGCAAGGTTGCGAAAAGGGATTAAGAAAACTACCTATCTCCATCGCAGGTTGGACGCTTGCAATGGTGAAATGTAGCCAAAAAGGAATGAGCGCTAATTTCAACAGGCCAGATAATTCTGCTGTGACGTCAGAAGAATTCGTTAAAGCTGTAAGAAAAATCTATGGTACAGAACCCGATTTTAATGTTACGCAAACCTCAATGTCGGCGTTGAGTATTGCGCATAAATTACATCCGAACGGTGATGATCCCATGCAAAACATGGGGCAGCAATTGCTAAAGGTTATCTCATTATTTCAGTCTGTGAATATATCGGCTTCTCTGACTGAGGTTTCGATTAAGGACATAACGAAAAATGAAGAAGGAGAGGATTTACCACTACAGGACTGGAAAGAATACACCTTCCATGTTGAAACCCATGTGCCACCTCAGCTTGTATTTAAAGGTGAGGATTACACTGGGATCAGGATTAACAGCATCATCTATGAAATCGGACAAGATCAGGGTTCAGTCATCTATAAAATATCGGGGTCAGTGTATGGCATACGTTAATAAGATTCTTGCTACTTTGTTGCTTATGACATTTGGTGCATGTGCAGAAACCGGGACGGTCTGGGATTTAGATAATCTTCAAAAACAGAGAGTTTTGTACGAAGCAAAAGCCGCACTCAATAGAGCTAAAGCTGATGCTGAAGGGCATGATTATGATTCAGGAATGTCCATGACTCCCGTTAACCCGTACTCAACATCCAATGGCGGGGGCATACAGACGTCAACCGCTGCCCTGTTTCCACAGTTGGTAAAAATTAACGGAAAGAAGGCTGTTATCAGCCTGTCTGAGGGTAACACAACGACTGTCAGTCCCGGTTACATGCTGCCGGGAGGAACCTGGCAGGTATTAAGCATAGGCTTAAGTGGCGTAAAGATAAAAAATATTTCCACACAACGCACACAGGTACTCAATTAAGGAGTGGCAAATGCAATACTCTGAACAAACCCATAGCTTAGTTAATATTTATCACGTCTTAGAGGGAATAAACCTGTCAGAAGAAGTTAAGAATAGTGTCAGACTTTTAAAAAATAATGAAGAAGATTCCTATCAGTTATTTGTGCTGGATAAACTGACGGGAAACCCTCTGCTTTTCGACTTAACAAAAAACTTGCGGAAAAAAAATTTCAGGCCAGCGATTAATTGGGTGACACGTGAAGAAATAGCAAAATTATCTGATGCATTTGATACAACCAGTACACCTTCACAGAAGAATGAGAGTGAAGCACAAAATACGGTTATCAGTATTATAAAGAAAGCTGTTGAACTGCGAGCGTCGGATATACATTTTCGTATCGATTCTTCTTACTTTCAGGTGGCGTTCAGAATTGACGGAATAAAACGAAATATCCCGCAATTTGAAGAGTCTGCGGAAAATGGAAAAAAGATTGTGCAGACGCTGTTCAATACGATGAGTACAGAACAGAGTATGGGGACTTTGAGCTATAACGAACCCTGTGATGCCCGAATAAAAGAAGAATTCGTGTCCGACTTCGGTTTGAGTACCGGCCGTTTTGCAAGCCGTCCGGGTAGTGCTGGAACGCTCTTGGCTGTTGTACGGCTGATTACGAAGCGTAAACAGCAATTAGAATTAGAGTCTTTAGGTCTGACCGTAAAGCAGTCCTCAGCTATCCGCCGGGTATTGTCGAAACCTTCTGGGGTGATTTTTTCGAGTGGGCCGACGGGACACGGAAAATCTACGCTTTCGCAGTGTATGGCCGAGAGTGTTACCCGCGATAATTCAGGTATAAACCTTGTCACTGTCGAAGACCCTATTGAGTCACCTATTCGTGGCGCGGTACAGACTCCCCTAATCATTGCTGATCGTAGTGATCGGCAGTTAATGGGGAAAGCATGGGGGCGAGCTATTTCAAACCTGATGCGTCTTGACCCGGATTTTATTTATATCGGTGAAGTGCGTGACAGCACTTCCGCAACCGGTGTGATTGAAGCGGCACAAACAGGTCATAACGTGATTACCACGATACACACCAGTCATCCAATAGATATTATTCAGCGCCTGCGCCGCTTTGGTGTAGAGCAGGATCTACTCACGGATGCAACATTAATAACCTGCTTGATTGGATTACGTCTAACCCCGTTGTTATGTCCAGCCTGTAAAAGGCCTTACTCAGAATATAAAGCAGAAATTGAGACAGAGTTGCGGGCGTTGATAGAGGAACATACCTATCAGGAAGCTATCTATCTTCGTAATGATAATGGCTGTGGCGAATGTGAGCATACGGGTATTAAAGGTCGTACTGGGGTATTTGAGGTCATAGAAACCGATTACAGATTCATGTCTCTGTATGAAAAGGAGGGGAAGTTTTCGGCATGGAAATACTGGCGTGAAAACGGGGGTGAGACATTATGTGAGAATATAACCAACCTGATTAATCAAGGTATGGTAGATCCCGTGATGGCGCATAAGAAAATTTGTAACCTAGATCGGGATGTCAAATTTAATGAATAATTTTGAGCGTTATATTTATCTTAAAACGTTCAGTGCCTCCGACCGAATAGAGATATATGATAACTTTAGGCAGTATCTATTGGATGGTGTGAGTGCGCAAGACACGTTTAATAAACTTATTGATAACTACACAAGGCGAGGAAAAAACCCAGGTAGTCCAATCGGAAAAATTCTCACAGAATGTAGTCAAAATTTAAAGGCCGGATTCTCTCTTTCCGAGTCATTGAAAGAGTGGATACCAGAACAGGAATTAAGCATCATCGAATCGTGTGATGTGGCAGGCAGAGTTGCAGACGGATTTTTAAATGCCATGTTCATTGCGGAAGGCTCAGACAAAATACTGCGCTCAATCAAATCATCATTAATGATAATGACATATATGTTTGCATTGTCTTTCAGTATTGTCATCATGTTCTGTGTGTTGCTTGTCCCTGTTCTTAAACAAAATATTCCGCTCGAAAAGTGGAACGTTCTTCAGTTGGGGGTCTGGTATTTTTACGTGGTAGTGACGGAGTACTGGTATGTGATACTTGGCTTCATCATATTGCTTATTTTCTCAGTATATAAATCACTGTCGTTATGGACGGGGAACCTGCGCTTCTTCTTTGACAGACTTCCTCCTTATTCAATTTACCGGCGTCTTCACGGAGCCACATTTATCCTTAATGTTAATGCCATGCTTTCCGCGGGCATACCGATGGAAACGGCAATCAACAACATGGTGGAAACGTGTAAATCGCCTTGGTTGTTGGAACGACTGGAATCCACGTTGAGGGCTATCGAAGCAGGTGAGAAAAATTTGGGTACAGCGCTGGATGCTACCGGTTACGAATTTCCCGGTGAAGATGCCATTATCAAAATGCAGAGTCTTTTTGAAACTGCTAATGAAGAAGGCTCTCTTAAACGCTTTGCCGGTAAATGGTTGGATAAGACGGTTAGTTCTGTAGAGAGAGCAGGGAACTTACTTAGAATATTAGGTTATTTTGGTTGTGCAAGTTCAATTACATTACTCATCTTAATTATGTCTGATTTAATTCAACAAGCATTTTTCCACTAAAAGTATTCAATGGATAACGGAGATAAAGAATACAGATATTAAAATTATGAATATGACGAAATTCCAAAACAACCCCTAGCCGTTTAGATTATTCTTGTACTCTATGCTATTTGTAAAAATTTAAACTTATTTTTTTAAGGATATATTTTGAAGAACATGAAACGTGGTATAGCTAACATTACTGATTCCGTTGTATCAATCGGCATTACTCTGGTTATTATTGCGGTGGTAATGGCGCTGTCTTATGTGGGATACACTAAATTTTATGCTGCAAATGAAGTGACATTAATCAGCAACCTGATCAACGAAACTAAAAATATGCGGGCAAGCAGTGGTTATGGAACATCCGATTATAACCAGGCTTTAATTAATGCCGGTGCATTACCCAGCAGCGTTTCATTTTCGGGAAACACTATCAACAATCGTTCAGGTGGGGAGATTATTGTAAAAGGTGCAGGTGTCGGCTTTTCTATTACTGATACCATGTTATCCAATAAGGATTGTATCAATCTGGCACAGAAGTTAGGGACTTCTGAAATGGCATCAACAAAAATTAACTCTCAGTCTTTCACGGGTGAAGTCACCGCTGTAATGGCTACTTCCGCCTGTACAACTGATAGCAATAGCGTCACATTTACAACCAAATCATAACGTAAACATAATAATTCATGCCCGGATAACAGGGCATGAATTCAGGTTGAAAAATGAATACATTAAGAGAGCTTAGTTTTATTGATTTATATATTGGTGATGGGTTTGCCGAGGTTAAAGGGCTGCAAGGAGTTGCCGCATTTTTGGTAGATTTACCTGAAGTCTACCGGAAAGATGCCGATTCACTTAAAAATAAATGCAACGAAATTTATATCAGCACTCATAAGACCGAATTTTCCATACAATATGACACCCGACTTTATCGGATTACTGTTATTTGCAATATATTTGATGGCGTAAGTTTTGTTATTCGTCAAACTCCCGCAAGTAACGTCCAATTCAGTGATATTCCCTTTACCACGCATCTAAGACGTTCTGTAGCATATTCTGGGGCAACCGGCCTTTGCTTGATCGCTGGCGAAATGTGCTGTGGGAAAACGACGACTGCTGCCTCAGTTCTTCGCCATAGAATTGAAACCACAGCGAGTTTTGGCGTTTCTATAGAAGATCCCATAGAAACGTTACTGAATGGGAGACATGGGGAGGGGCGTTGTATGCAACTTGAAGTAGGGCAGGATGAAACCTACTCATCAGCAACCAAAAAAGCGTGGCGAACGGGCGCTTCATGTTTACTGCTAGGTGAGATACGTGACGGTCAAACGGCACACGAAGTTTTAAAGGCTTCTCTCACGATGTTTGTTGTATCGACCATACACGCCTCGTCGGTGTTTGAGGCCATAGAACGCTATGTGATGTTCTGTGAAGAGGTCAACCCAAACGCGGGACAACATATTGCAAATACTCTCTATATTATCGCACATCAGAAAATGACGCCGATATTAAGAGAAGGAGTTATCATTGGGCGTGATATTGATATCAACGCCTATAACTTGGTTAATTGCACTCAAAATCAGGCGATAAAATCAAAAATAATGCAAGGAAATTATAAAGCGCTTGCAGATGAATTTAATGCTATTGCCTATACCCTTTAAGGAAATATGACCATGAAAAAAGGTGTCGCACAGATCAGCGATGCAGTGATTGCTGTTGGACTTTTTCTTATTGTACTGGCAGTAATTATCATTCCACTGAGTAGCTGGATGATTGATCAGACTAGAGCCACTGTGGCAGCAACCCATGCTAAGCGAGTACAGCAAGCCGTAACTATTTATATTAAAGACAACCATGATACGATTGCTGCCACAGCTACAGCTACGACACCTTATATTTTTGGTGTACCGGAGTTGATTTCTGCCGGTTACTTGCCATCGGGATTTTCTGCACAAAATGGGTTTTCTGCGACATACCAGACGCGCGTATTTGAACCGATAACCCATAAATTAAACTCTATGACTTTTCTTAATGGGGGCGTAAAGCTATCAAAAAATTTAGCCAGAAAAATCGCCATTGGCATCGGTGCTGATGGTGGGATCATTGATGGCAACGTGGCACAAGGGGCGTTAGGAAGCTGGACTATGAACTTATCCTCTTTTGGTGGGTATAACCCCGGTGATGGGAGCGTAGTTATCGCTGGATTTTACGAGAATGGCGTCAACATTAGTGATTATCTTTACCGTAAAGCAGTTCCTGGCCATCCAGAACTGAATACTATGAGTACATCGCTCAATATGGGCGGTAATAACATCACAAATATCGCAACAACAACTACGACCACGCTTAATTCCACTAATACGAACGCAACGACTGTCACCGCAACAACTGTTAATTCTGAGACTACCCGTACTACGGGAGAAACTGTTACTGGAGGATGGTTTAGAACAACGGGTGATACGGGTTGGTATAGTGAGAAATGGGGAGGTGGGTTGTACATGAGTGACAACACCTGGATACGTGCCTATCAGGATAAGTCAATATACACAGGCGGTCAGGTTCAGGCGGGGACAATCCAATCCAATGGGCGTATGACGGCAAATGAATTTTTGCAAATAAATGGTATAGCTACCGCTGGGGCGGCTTGCTCACCAAACGGATTGCTGGGGCGTGATGCAGCCGGAGCAACGCTTTTCTGCCAGTCTGGGAGATGGACAAAAACAGAAGCAACCCTAAGACAAAACCGATGTACGAAAATGGGGAACTGGGGCGGGCGTGATTTTAATGAATATCGTTGTCCTGTTGGTTGGTATGCTGCGGGTCTTCAGTTTGTAGGTCATCAGGGCAGGGAATCTGCTTATGTCATCACTTGTTGTCGTTGATATAAGTATCAATATATTGTCTTGTGACAATCATCTATAAAAGACTAAGGAGGCCTAAATGAAATCATGGTTAATTGTGATTCTTTGTATGTTGTTTATTGTTTTCTACCAAAATTTATTTGGAGGAAGAGAGGAATACAATGAAACCTTAAAGCTAAATAAGGCTTCGTTGTTCCTTAGTTATACTTCTGCGTTTGACGCCTATTATGTAGCAAATGGGGGGGCTAATGGCGATGTGACAAACTCTGTCTCGTTACCTTCATGGCTGCCTGTTGATAGTTCAATAAGAATGTACATTAGCTCAGGAACCGGTTATATCTTTATGCCATCAACAAGCGGTGTATTGTCCGAAATAATGAGAAGAACTGATTATAGTGCATGGGTGGGGTTCTCAGACGATACATCAATTACAACATTATCCGGGAAACTAAATAAGCCATCATTTATTCCTACAAACTATATTGTTTATGTGAGATAAATATGATTTTATACATGGCACTTATGTGTGTGTTTTCGTATATACTTTCACTCATTTTTCCTATTATCTATCTGAGGATAAAGAAAAACACACTGCAACAATATAAAGAATTGAAAGAAGAAAATGACAATGTTGGAATTTTTCCACTTATTTCTATGTTGATGTTTCTATTGCCAGTATTAATTTATTTTCTGTCAAATGACATACTGCTTTCGGTGTATGATATCTTTATATATCTATTATTGGGGCTTTCTGTTTATTCATTACACTTGGAAGATGTGTCTTCTTCACTATACGCCTCTGTGTTATTTGTTGCCCCTGCATTATTTCTAAGTGCTTATGGTTATATTATTAAGAGAGAAAAGTGGATCGCCTCTGGCGATTACTATTTATTCCCATCAATTGGTATGATGATATTACCAGAGTATGCAACGGGAATGATGCTGTTAGTATTATTGTTTACCTTGCTTTTAACTCGTTGGCTTCAAAAAGTTCCTCTTATAACGGTTGTGTACTTCATCTTTTCAGGATATCAAATATGCAATTTATCCGAATTGTTGTAGTTTCTTTTTTTTTAATACCACTTTTCAGTTTTGCAACGCCAAAATCCTCATTCAACAATTATAAAAGTTGTTTTAATTTGGCCGCTGAAAAATTCCTAATTGACCACCGCCTACTTATTGCTATCGCTGAGGTGGAGAGTAATATGAATCCGGGGGCTATTGGATACAATAAAGAAAATGATAAAATAATCAGCGAGGATGTCGGGTTAATGCAAATTAATTCCTCATGGTTTCCTAAGCTAGAGAGTATGGGGATTACCCGTAGAATGTTACTGGAAAATCCTTGTCAAAATATACATGTAGGAGCGTGGATACTTGCCAGTAATATTTCAGCAAACGGGATTAATTGGGAATCAGTCGGCGCATATAACTCTGGATTCAAAAATGCTAATGCTCCACTTCGAATGAAATATGCTAAAAAAGTTTATGCGCGATATTTGATTTTGACTGGCAGCCATTAGGTATTCAAAGTGTGTTATGCAATAATAGAGAATAAATTATATTCTTGGAGTGGAGATTTAATAAAACCATTGTTCTTAATTAAAAAAATAAATATCATTAATATTTAAGAAAAAAGATAAAAATAAAAAATTCCCATATTGAAATACTCATTTCATGCATCTAAATAACATATATAAACTATTATTTTATTATTCTCTGTGTTCTGGGTTTTTATGGCATAAGAACCCTATAAATTTTAATTAATTAAATATAGTCTGTGCCTATCTGCAATCAAAAGGATAAAAGTGATGAAAAGAAAAACAATTTACGCAGTATTCCTATTATTCTGTTCTTTATATACAACGACAGCTTTAGCCGACGACCCATGCAAAGTGACTTTATGCCTGTGGGGAAAGATGAAGGGTTCATCGAGTAATGAGTGCAGTAAGCCGGAAAGAGACTTTTTTAATATCGTGAAGAAAAAACGTGGCTCATTTCTTCCTAACCATACTTTTGATGCCAGGAAAAATTTTTTACATAAGGAATGCCCCGATGCCTACGATGTAAGTCAGTACATTGAAAAGGTTTTGAGAAAATATGGCAGGGTGAAATTGTGATTATAAAAGTTCCTGACGCGCCTTATGGATTGTTCAAGCTTTCACACATAAATTAAAAGGGAAATATAAAATGCGTTTATTTATCGCAGAAAAACCAAATTTGGCACAGGTCATTGCTCAGGCTTTGGGTAATTATGAACACAAAGAGGGCTATATTAAGTGTGGTGATGATGTTGTCTCTTATTGTGTCGGACATTTACTTAAAATAGCTCCACCGGAAGAATATAACTCAGCCTATAAAGAATGGCGGCGGGAAACATTGCCAATGAAGCTGCGTCCGGTGAAACAAGTTATTCATGACAAAACGGCTGATCAGTTTGCGGTACTTGCTCGGTTAATTTCTCAGGCTGATGAAATTGTCCATGCTGGAGATCCGGATGAAGAAGGGCAGCTTATTGTCGATGAAGTATTGCAGTATTGCTGCAATACCTCGCCAGTTAAGCGGCTGCTCATTAATGACCTGAATCTGGAAACGGCACGTAAGGCACTGCGTAATATGCGTGATAACGACGATTTTACTGGACTTTATAAAAGGGCTTACGCACGGAATGTAGCTGATTATTTGTACGGCATCCAGGTTACACGCGCTTATACGATTGCAGGAAGAGAAAAGGGGCATAACGAGATTATTTCTGTTGGCCGGGTACAGACCCCTATTCTGGGGATGATTGTCCGGCGATATATAGCCAATCAGAATCACAAAGAATCTTGGTACTGGCAAGTTCAGGCGACAATCACCGGTACAAACATGACTATTCCGGCACCTTTGGTCGTACCGGAGGATGCCCCCGTGGATGATAAAGGGCGTATTATTCAGGAAGGTTACGCGCAGGAATTAGTAGAATTGTGCCGAGGCAAAAATGCCACTGTTATCAGCACGAAAGTGGAAGATAAGACCAAAGCAGCTCCGTTGCCATTTGCACTTCTTGATCTCCAGGCAAAAATGAGCCGTCTGTATGACTTTAGCCCTGAAAAAACGCTGAAAATCACTCAGGATTTACGCGAAAAGTACAAAGCAATCACATACAACCGCTCTGATTGCCGCTATTTGTCTACAGAGCAATTTGTAGAAGCTCCCCAAACGCTCAGTGCAATATCTGGTACGTTCCCGGAGTTATCAAAATTCTTTGAACAGACTGACAGTGCGAAGAAAGGTCGTGCCTTTAATGACAGCAAAATAACAGCACATACGGCCATTATCCCGACAGCCAAACAGATCGATGTTAATTCTTTAACTGGTGATGAGCAAAAGGTCTACAGGGCGATTGTCGAGCAGTATCTTGCTCAGTTCCTGCCTGAAAAGGGCTTTAAATCGGCGCTGGCTGAATTTGACATTGCAGGGAATCAATTCAGGAAGAGAGCCATTCGTAACACTGTGCCTGGCTGGTCAGTACTTCTCACTGATAAAAATGAAAGCGAAGAACAGGACAACGGAGGTGTTTTTGATGAGCTAGCTAAACTCAACGAGGGTGATGTTCTTAAATGTGCAGGTGTTGATAGTAAGCGAGAGAAAACAACCCCTCCGCCTCTTTATACCATCGCTTCTCTGCTCGAAGATCTACGGCGCGTAGCTCGATATGTTGAAGACCTGCGGATTAAGCAGCTCCTGTTAGACAGGGATGGAGGAAAGGACGATCAGGAACAAGGTGGCATAGGAACACCGGCTACACGGGGAGCTATCTTAATTCTCTTACAGGAGCGAGGCTTTTTTTTCATTGATAAAAAGAAGGTGATACCGAGTCCATTAGGCTTGTCGTTTATTCAGGCTTTGCCGCCAATCATGACCACGCCGGACATGACAGCTCTGTGGCACGAACAGCAAAAAATGATAGAAACAGGTGAACTCGAAGTGGACAACTTCTTGGATGAACTGGAAAAGTTCGTAGCTTTCCAAGTAGAAAATGTAGACGTCTCCGGCCTGAAAGTAACGGTGTACCCTTGTGATTGTAGTGGACGTTATGTACGCCGCAAAAGCGAGAACGGTGCTTTCTGGGGATGCAATAACTATCCTGAATGTCGCAATGCTGTACCAGATCGCAATGGCCAACCAGATTTTACCGCTCAGAATTTTGAGGCCAAGTGCCCTAAATGTAGCTCAAAAATGGAATTAAACTCGAGAGCCTGCAACTGTAGCAATGAAAACTGCAAATACGTTGTGTGGGGAACTCAATTTAATAAAGCACTCACTGTTACTCAAATTTCTGACCTTTTGAACAAAGGAAAAACGAGAGAAATAAAAGGGTTTAAGACTAAGGCGGGTAAGAAATTTGACGCTACTTTACAGCTTGGAAAAGATGGTTCAATCACCCCTGTATTCAATAATAAGAGGAAATAAAATGGCGTCTCGCGGTATAAATAAAGCCATTCTTGTTGGTAAATTAGGCGCAGATCCAGAAGTTAAATATATGCCTAATGGTGGGGCGGTTGCTAACATCACGCTGGCTACTTCGGAGTCTTGGCGTGATAAGCAAACAGGTGAAACAAAAGAGAAAACGGAATGGCACCGGGTTGTGCTCTTCGGAAAGCTGGCAGAAATTGCGGGAGAGTACCTCCATAAAGGCTCGCAGATCTATATTGAAGGGGCTTTGCAGACGCGGAAATGGCAAGACCAGCAAAGCGGAGTGGAGCGCTATACAACGGAAATAGTGGTAAATGTCGGTGGGACGATGCAAATGCTTGGTGTCCGTCAGGGGGGAGATTCAAGTGCTTCGGCTGGAGGGAAGGGTGTGCAGTCACAACAATCAGATGATATACCGTTCTAGAGTTCATCTTAGACATCTTTTGCCACCCACCAGAACGTCGGCAAAATGTTGTAGATGGTCGCTTCTATGTCCTGAATTTGGTTAAATGTTTATAAAAGATACTACGGTAATATTTAGAAATGTAACATGGTTCGAGAGCAAAAGCCGCCTAGTCAAAGACATTGTTATGCACTTTCCACCGCATTAGACGTTTGTTGATGTATTTGGAGGAAGTGATGCAGTCTAATATACGGTTATCACTGGTTTTTATGCGCGCAGCGCATGGAAGGCGGCTCACAGAAGCAACCGAGGACACTGGAGTTGAACCGCCGATACAAAGAGGGGACTTTCGCAGGGAGCAGTGACAACAGCCCGCCTGGGGGTTTAGGCGGGCGTTACCCTACACCCTGCTAAGCCGTGAGCGAAGCGAACCAATCGCACGGATATTATAGCGGCTCAGGAGTTTGATGGTCGGAGACAAAAATAATATGTTGTTATCGTTGGTAGGTAATTAGTATGAGGAAATGAAGAAGAAAAAAATTAGCAGGTAAAAAACCTGCTAATTTGGGGGGATCAATTGGATGGCGTACTTTGTGTTGCTGATTTATATTGTTCTTTTGCCTGTGGTGATAAAGCTGAAAGCCCTCTTCTCTCCTTTTTTTCTTGAGCAAAAATAATTTGATTAAGTTCATCAATTCTATAATTTGCTCCGGTATATACACCGTATATAGCAACTCCTGAGAAGATGGTTATCAAGACTATTGTCGTAGCAAGAATAAATGATAAGCGGCGTCCTTTGGGGTCGGTTAAATCAAAACTATTAATTTTATGCTGTAAAGATTTGACCTTTTCATCTATATCAGAAAAGGTTTTAGCAGCATGTTTATCGAGGCAGTTTTTAACTGCTGTGTCAATATCTTTAATTACTGATTCTTTTTTTGTATCGATACCTTTTGCCAGTAAAGATGCGGTATTCTCCGCATCTTCTACGGCTTTTGCTACAAGATTAAGTGACCCACTTATGGCTTTATCGATATCTTCTGGTAAATTTTTTATCTTGTCGTGGACAATACCTAGATCACCCAGAAGTTCAATTATTAATGCGTCACGAGCTGTTCTGGGGATTCTTTCTTCATCTTGCATATAGTTCCTCAAAATAGATTAATGTAAACATCATCAAGATTACGCTTCACGCCTTTAGCTAGTGATTTTAATCCAAACATATCAGCCCAAGTATTACGTTCTTTAGTGCTTGCATCCTTATTATTTTTCAACAGAGATTTATAGTCAGTTGTATCAGAAAGTAAAGCGTCAACCGTTAAACCTTTAATTGATAGCGCATCAAATAATTCATTTTCGAAAATTGCACACTCTTTATTTAGTGTGAAGCTTTTTTCTTTTTTATGACGAGCTAAAATGAACGGAAATTCTTCATCAACATCACAATCAACTCTATTGAATACTATTTTTATTTTTTCTTGCGGAATGCCGATACTTGCGAGTGTATCCAACATTAATATTGTCTCTTTTTGCTCTTTAGTGCCAGATGTGACAGGAATGACAAAAAAATCGAACTCTTCATGGGAATCATCGAATTTGATCATGTTATTCATGAAGTCTTCGATGTTTGATGCACCAACATCAATGATAGCATCATCTTCAAGCATTATTTTTTTGAACAGATCACGGAATTTATTTCCGTTCATCTTTTCAACGTCAACTCCTAATCCTTCTGCTGTTTCATTGATTGATTCAATGGCAAAGATTGGCGCATTATTCATTCTTGGTGACAGTAAATGTGCAGCAACGGTAGTTTTGCCAACAGTTCCTGTATAGTTAAGAATTGCTACTTTCATTTTTATCTCCTAGTGAGTCTCTGAGTTCTTCTAAGTCAATGGGTTGGTTTCTCAGCCTTTTTAAATCAGCAGGGTTTTGTACTGACTTTCGTACTGCTTCTACTGTCGGAACTACCATCGATTCGGCTTTGTTAACTGATTTCTTGGATCTTGTTTCATGAGCCACCAATTTACTTTCATCTACGCAGTATTTCTTTATATAACGTGTGAACTGTGGATAGCTCATTTTAAGTTCAGGGTATGATTCAAAAATCATCTTAATAGTTTCACCGAGAGTTAGACGCTTTTTTATTTCGTCCAGTAACGGCAAAAATTGACTTCTCCCCTGTCTAGGATTTGTACGCCAGTCTGACATGATTTACCCCATGTGTTGAGAATGGCTCCATTGTAGATGGTTACTGCTTTCTGATGCAACTCAATGCAAATCAGTGCAATATCCATCCTTTTATAATGCAATTTAATGAAATTTAGTGCAATAGTCAAGCTTATTTGTGAAATTTAATGCAATATAATGCAATTCAATGCAATATGCAAAACCCGACAGAGGCACGTTACCGACTGTATACAAATGCCTGCGGTCTTTGCATACGTCGCGTGCCAAAGGGGAAACCCCTTTGAAACCCCGAATAGCGGGAACATCGTTACCAGTACTGGAAGGTACTTTATGGCTGCTAAACAGAATAAAGAGATCGTAATTTCACTGCGTATTACTCTCGATGAGTTTTCCCTATTTGAAAAAAAGATAAATGAATCCAAACTCAGTCGTTCAGCATTTTTTAGAAAATTGGTGTTGGATAAAAGAGATTTTATCAATATAGAAATAAAAGATACCCGACAACTATTATACCTTTTTAATAAGTCCAGCAATAATATAAACCAGTTGGCTTTTAAAGTTAACGTGGCTCATAAAAATGGGACAATATCAGATAAAAAATATACGTTGTTTCTTAATGCCCTTCTCAATATCGAATCACTGATGAAAAAGGCGGTGGAAGATGCTGATTAGGTGCCGGGGCTATAATTCCGGCGTAAAAGAATATTTAGAAGAAGGTCAAAAGACTGGACGTGAATTTTCTCGTGATGAACTGGATGAACGTGTCATATTAGATGGCAATCTTGATTTAACTGAAATGGTTTATAAAAGCATTCCAGATAAAGGCCAAGATCGCTATCTTACCTTTACGCTATCCTTCAAGGAAGACTTGGTTGATGAGGAAATGCTTTCTTCTATTACACAAGAATTTAAATCATTTTTGATGAAGGCGTACTCTCCTGATGAATTTAATTTCTACGCAGAAGCTCATCTTCCAAAGATAAAAACGATGAAAGACCGTAAGACGGGGGAAATAGTAGACCGGAAACCTCATATTCATATCGTTATCCCCAGAAAAAACTTGTTGTCTGGAAATGAAATGAATCCTGTAGGAAACTACAAGCAGAATGAGAAATACTTAGAGGCTTTTCAAGAATACATCAATCAAAAATATGAACTGGAATCACCTAGGGATAATATGCGAGCTACACCAACCAGTTATGCTGATATGCTTTCCCGCTATAAAGGGGATGATTTCATGCCGAAAAATAAAGACTTTAAAAAACAAATATTACAACGGGTTTATAATGAAGATATCAAGTCTAGGCAATTTTTTTATGATCTCGTTTCTCAATATGGGAAAATTAAAATTAGAAACGCCGGTAAGCTTAATGAGTATATTGCGGTAAAATTAGACGGTGATAAAAAATTTACTAATTTAAAAGAAAGTATTTTCAGTGATGATTTCATTGTTCATCGAAGGATAACAAAACCTCCGCTTGAACAGAATATAATTAAAAGTCGATTCTCTGAATGGGAACGACGTTCAGCAGAAATTAAGTATATAGATAAAATTGCATCGCCTCGATTCAGGGATAAATATTATGAATCCGGTGATGATATGAAATCCAAGTTACTGAACTCAAGCATCAATGAATTTTATAACGCATATCGAGGTTCCAATGGCATACGAAATAAACGACAGACAAATAACCAGCGAAGTGTTGTTGAAACTCAAAGAGGAATTACTTCCCCATCTTCCGATAGCTTGCAAAGCCTGTCCGATGGCAATGTGGCAAGTTCACGCAGCCGGCAAGGAGATCAAGTGCTATTGCCGGGTGATGCACGCTTTCTCGTGGGAAACAAGCAGACCGTCAGAAATTCTGGATTGCGACGCGCTTTATCAGGCGGAAGAGGAAGAGTTTCCAGCTCAAGTTATGCTTATGCCGAGCCAGGAAGAACAGGGTATCAGCAACGATATGTGGCCGGGAGTCGCAAGCGATCAGGAAAATTACAACTAACCCCCTACCCTGTAATTCCACGATTTAAAAACAAGATACCAACACTTGCTGATGTAAATAAGAGAGCGGATTTTCTTTTTTCGGCGGGGATAATTACGACTAATAAACCAAAGGGTGTTTTTTCTAAACCCATTAATGCAGACGTTAATTCATCTTCATTGTCCGCTTGGTTAATTCGGAGAATTAAAGACAACTCTCCGCATCAAGGCATTAATAAATTGCTGAAGACAATTGACCAAGATTTTCATGATATCAAACGGGAGGTACTATCCGATAAACGATTTAGCCATGAAGAAAAGAACCAACTTATTTCAGTCATTCATTTTGAGCGACTGAAAAGGAAGAATGCGGCTTTGAATAAGAATGAGGGTTATATTATGGGTAGTAAAGAAATTCGGAAATTGATGAGCAGTAATAATAAAAAAATGTCAGGGTTTACTATCAGCGCCCCTGAGCCAGAAAAAAATCAAGGGGCTAAAAATCGTTTTGCACGTGTAATGGAGAAAATCAGGAATCCTGTCGAATATTCTAAAGCTGCTGATGAGTCAAGGAAGTCAGTAGAAAAGCAACTCGATGCCAGCAAAATCTACACCAAAAGAACCCGTAAGAGTCATGTTCACTATCTTGATAAGACGAGTGATAAAACCCTGTTCGTCGATACCGGCAAGCTGATAACGATGCGTAAAAACGGCTTAAGAACCGATAGTGTTGCCATTGCGCTGGAGCTTGCTCAAGGACGGTTTGGCAGCACCCTTAACATTAAGGGTTCAAAAGCATTTAAAGAAATGGTTGTTAATGTCGTCGCGGAGAAAGGTCTGGACATTCACTTTACTGATAAAAAGATGAATGAGGCCCTTGAACTACGGCGTGAAGAGTTATTGAAGGCTAAGGAACGCCAATCCAACAATGCTGATAGAGAGACGGCATTTACCATAGAGGGGGCTGAAACTGCTATCAATAGGGCTTCTCACGATGCCGATATGCCGGTCAACGATAAATCGTATAGTGATGGGACAGAAAATAAGTCAACAGTGAACGACGAACCTTTATACCGTTCAGTCGCTCAACTTGAAGGTAAGATCGTTAAACATGGTGCAGCCCCGTATCTTCACAAGGAAGGAAATAGCGACAATTACTATGTTGTTCTGAAAGGAAAAGATGGAAAAGAAACTACACTGTGGGGTGTTGGCCTGAAAGAAGCGTTGAAAGGTTTCCGGAGGGGGCAGGAAGTGGCGTTGGATTTGAAAGAGTCTAAGCCGGTGCAAGTTCGAACAAGGGACGAAAATGGTAATGTCTCTATTCGTGATGCCGTTCGTAACGTATGGGAAGCAACCAAGCTGTCTACCATCCCAAGTAGCAAGAGTAAGACGAACAAGAAACCGGTTTTGGGCAACAACACAAACGAACCGGAACTGGCGTAAAAGTTACCCATTTCAACTTATTTCAAGGGCCGGGTATCTACCTAGCCTTTTTTGTTTTTTTGACGAAGCACCGATCTTTGATCTTGAAATAACATTCTTTAGTGGTCTATACTCAGCACCATTAAGACTGTAGCAATGGGGAAAATTGATGGCACATGTGATTCATAGTAAGAGGGTGGCGACTATTACCGAGCTAAAACGTAACCCAATGGGTACAGTTGAAGCCGGTCAGGGAGAAGTCATTACCATAATGAACCGTAATGAGCCTGTTTTCTATTGCGTACCGGTAAAAGTGTATGAGGATCTTTTGCGACGTGTTGAAGTTGCCGAAACTGGCGCAAAAATAAGATTTATGAATAGTAATTCTTATGAAAAATGAGAATTAGTGTGTTAAAACAACTTGTTAGCACTGCCAGAAAAGAATTGTATGAATTGATCCTTTTAACCGAGCGTGATAAATTATGTTGGTTTACAAATTCATACGGGGGGGACGTTCCCGGTAATAGCGTCCAGGAATGGGGTAGAGAGTGAAAGCCGAACCCCAGAATGCAAAACCCCCTGAAATCCTGACGAACTTGGCGGAACGAAGGATATTCAGGGGGTCATAAAGCAGGCTACGTTCGATATTCGATAAATGCGACGTGCTTGTGAGGGATTATAGCAAATGTATTTTCTAACACAACCCTTTTCCACCGCCTTAAGTGTCGGTGTATATGATTGAAAAACAAAATCATCAATATAAAAAAGCAAAAGTCCATCGCCACTTTACACCTAAGTATTCAGGGGGATTACCTAATATAGTTCCTGTTCGCCGTCTGGCGGGAGCTTTAAAAGTGCACGATTGGAATCGTAATTCCTTCTTGCGTAAATTACGTTATAATCGTAATCAGCGTATTTCTATACGTTCTGAACGTCGAGAAACCTTTTCTGAGTTAGCTTTAGCAATGGTTGCGTATGCTGACTACAATCCAAATCATGAATATCTCTTTGAGGTCATGTGTTCAGTTGAAAAGCTGGCTGAACTTTGCGGCCAACTTTACCGTTATGATAGCGGCCGTAAGAGCTATGATCCAATATTACACGCCCTGAATGATTGGGAAAAAGCCGAGTTAATTACCATAGATCGTGATTTTGATCATGAAAGTAGACAGCATAAAGCCATGCGTATATGGATTCGACCTGAATTTTTTATGGGGCTTGGATTTTCTCCACCTGAAATGAAGGAAATTCTCAAACGCTTTAAGCGCTGGATGGAGAAAAAAGGGCTACGAAAGTCTTATGATCAGGTCTATGCTCAACATGTTTTACGTCTAGCTCGTTCTAATGTGGCATCGCTTGATAATAAACACTCTCTAAAGAAGCTACTTCAAAAACTAAAACGATTAGTGATAGGAAATGATGAAGAGTTAGAGAATGAACGTCAGCATGCTATAAAATCAGCAGAACAACGAAAGGAACTGATTGAAGCGACAGAGCCTGTTCCTGATGAAAAAAGAATTTATTGGCAGAAATACCAAAATTGGGTGCAACAACAGCCATTAGCCCAAAGATTATCTTTTGAAAACAATATTAAAAGCAAATATCCTGAACTTTCAAATGAAGAACTATATCAGGTATATGTAGAGCACCTTCCTGATAGGTAAATTCTCTTATTCTTGAATTACCGCCTTGACTGGCGGCTTTCGTGTTATTAAAACTAAATATCTGGTCGTTTTTTAAACTTAATTAACTAAGTTCAGAGAGAATAATTTCTATATTGAGAGTATCTTTCATAGGATTGCTGTTAAAACATACAATTAAATTCGAGCTGTATAAATAGCATTCTTTTAACTTCGGTTTAATTTACTTGAAATCTATTAAATTCGAAGTTTATTTCTGAACTAAACGACCCTATAAATAGGGAGTTAGCAGGGGTATTTATTCCCCCTGCTACTCCAAAAAATAAAAAAGATGACTTCGCTTGCAAGCGGTTTTACCGCTGCCGCTCAGACTAGTGATAAGTCTAGTAACTACAGTCTCGCCCGTAGCTCGCTTACGCTCACACTCGCAGTACATCCGACATTCATAGCTAACGCTATTCTGTCGGCTAACTGCGTTCTTTGAAGGCTCAAATCAACCACCCTTAACACACTGAATTACGATGGCTCTATAGGAACCGGAAAGGGTTCGATGCCCCCTATAACTCTTGTAGTCGCATTAGACACACTTTCTTACGCAAGAGTGTCTAATGCTCCGCTTCGGGGCGATCCAACTCCTAATGATTCTTAGGCATTCTTTCGCCCCTTATATTTGCTTCGCAAATCAACCCCATAAAATGGGGTTTGGAGTCAACACTCACAGCTTAGCAGGACGAAGAAGAGTTAAAGTGCTCCCATTTAGTTCCCCTTTTCATCAACTGATTGATCTTTAATGCTCCAAAGAGTAGCCTCCCATGTCCTAACGGGCATAAAAAAACCAACAATCTTTACGCTGCAATTTGAGGTTGTAAGCCGGAATTGTCCAGAATTTTACCGCGCTTATTATCATTTATCCTTGCATATCTACAGGCTTTAATGTCTGAACAGGACACAACACGTGCACACGGAACCATTGATGCTTTCACCAGTGAACGCATAATTACTATATTGAAAATGAATCAAGTTCACGGTTTAAGAGCCTTGAATTCTTTCGTTTTCTGAAAGATTATCGGCAAGGGGTTCCGTGGTCATTTCTGCAATAACACCAGCTAAGCGATTTTCACCCTGACGGAAATCACCTGTTTTCCGTTCAAGGGCTAATGAGATGAATATTCTTGCCCAAATATGGCGTTTTTGTATGCGACAAACACCATCGGATAATCGAATGGTACGACAAACTGATTTCTGACGTTTTCCGTACATTTCAGATTCAGCATAACCTCGAATGTTTAGGATCGGATCTGGTTAACTCATTGAATTTCTGTGAGCCAACTTTTGTTACCGTGTATTGTTGCAGAAATTCCCACGGTGCCCCAACATGACATATTGCTGATTGAAAATGTAGGGGTCAGCTTGGAGGCCGGAAACTATTGTACGTTAAGCCTGTTTTTTGTACTTTTCAACTTTAGCCGGACTTCTATGCCCTAAAGGGCATCCTTCATACACCGAACAAACAATATTAATTTATTTATCTCAACTCTTTACGTCACAAAAGTAACGTAATGATGTGATTGATCCGATGATACTGGGCGGGTTTGTCGTTCAAACAGAAGATAACATTTAAGGCGTACAAGCACCTTATTCAACATAACACCTGTTGCCAGAACCACCTGTACGCCCTTCAGAACAGTTTTCACCTAAGTCCCTCTCTCCTGCCCCCAAAACGCGCAAAAACGCGCACAGACATTTTTTAAAGAATGAATAATTATGCACGGCATCACCCACAAATCAGCTTCGTCACGAAATTGTGACGAACATCTTATTTTTATAAATTTTCTCACAGAAAAAAAATCCCCGGCGACGAAAAAAACCGTCCGGCTTGCGTGACAGAATGTTGGCGGTTGGACTGCCGATATGATGAAATTCATTTTCAGTTAGTGTGAGCCGGATGAAATGGATTGCAAGCCGGAAAAGATAAATGCAAGCTCATTTGCAGTTAACGTGAGTCCGCCGGATTATAAACGCGAGCCGCTACAAGTAATGCCATTTGCAGCGCTCTCGGTATCAAAAATCGATATTGACACTATCAGGTATCATAAAAAACTTACAAATTATGATACTCAAAACTCTGACTATGAAGACCAGTGAACTTTTCGAGGGAATGTGCACAAAACCCCAAAAACGAGGGCTACCATAGATTTTTATGCTCTCCCAATAGTGGGCGGTACTACAAGCTTCCATAGCAATCAAAGTCCCTGATTCCATTTGTCTAACAGCATCCAGTAATCGACTTCGGGTCATTTTTTTATTAAATATAATGTGATTATCGTTAAGCAAACAAAGCTGAAAAACAGATTTAGCGAGATCAATACCGAGAATTTTATGATACATGATGGACGCTCCCATAAAATGAATATACTTATTTCATTTTGGTACAATTGACGCCATACGGGACGTCCATCTCATCAGATCAAGTCTGAACTACTACAGTGTAGACATAGGAGAAAATTTACTCTTCCATGTCTACCAGGTGTTTTTTTCAAAATACACACAACAATTAGTATTGTAAAGTGTATTGAAATTTGAAAATATTTATTGATCCATATTTAGACTTACGTTGCTAACTACATTGTCAGCCAAGTGTATATCTAACTTTTTGTTATTGTGAAAACAAGATAAGAATGTTATGTATTTTGACATACCTATGCCAGAAAGATCAATGATAGTAACTGTTTTACTTAAGTCTGAATTTTTCACTACAACGGTAGCATTTCCTGTTTTCGAATTAATTTCTATTTGTGTCACATCACATTTACTCATTGTTGATTCTATATTGCTAATTGGAACTTTATAACCATCTGTCATATTATTTACCTCATTTTATCTTACGGGTTCTATTGTCAATTTAAGAAGGTAAGCCAAATCTAATTTTTCATTATTTTGGTTATCTACCATTCTATTTTTAGTCATTTATAGTTTATATAAATAAATCAAGCATGTTAATTTCTTATTTTATAAATCAAATAAAATTTGATTTTATTCTTAACTGAAAACCACCTCCTGCGGAGGTGGTCAGAAACAGGTTTTGGCTCTGCCGCTACGAGATCAAAGTCCATAAGTTTTACGGACAATACTCTGGCGCTCAAACTTTTGATGCCTTCCTTAATTAATGAAATGGACAGGACTAGCGGGAGCATTCGCGCAGAAACTTACGGTTTAACCTTTTTGGGGCGTTATATAACGTATGAAATTTTACTGATCTGAAACTACTTTGTTTTCATTCTCAAAACTCTCATAGAGGGAAAGTAATCGAGAATATAATTTCGAGAATGGCTATTTTTGCCCATCCCCCGATAAGGTTCAAAGTTACTTTTCAAGCCCTTCCACTGTTTATGACTTTAATCTGTCAATAATGTCGTCAGGTCAACCGACTTGACGAACTCACCAACGCTAAATGTTGTCGCTATGTCATTAAACTCAAATCGACCGTAGAAATTAATGTGTTGCCACGCCACCGGCGATATTTTACCCAGCTTTTTACCCATCTGTCCCATCTCAAATAAACCGTCAGGATCACCTCTCTCAAGCAAACTGGACAAGAGTTCTGCGTTGAAATAAATAACTGCATTGGCTATGAGTCGGGTACATTCGTGGCTAATATGTTGTTCATTTTCACTTTTTACATTCATTTTGCCCCCGTTGACATGCGCTATCGCTTTTTTCAATCGGTGGTAAGCTTCACCACGGTTTAATGCTTTGGCAACGTATTGGCGCAGGGATTTATTATCAATATAGTCGAGCATATAGATGCTTCTTATAATATTATCCAGCTCCCACAACGCTTTTTTTGTTTTATTTTGTCGGGCATAAGAGCTTAATTTCCTAACAATGGATGATTGCGTCGTTTCCTTCTGACCAAGAGAAGCCATTATATGTTGAATATTTGGCCATTCTTCGATAATCCGTTCTTCATTCACTTTACGAATAGGCTTAATAAGGAACTCTTCACTGTATTTCCCTGGCGGCTCAAACCCAATGATACCCTCTGTTTTTGTTGGAAAATTTTTATAACGTGGAGCAAACTGATAGCCAAACGCGTATAAAATCCAAAAGTTAACCTGATTAGTGCCGTGGGTATCTACAGAGTGGCGATCGGGATCTATCTCTGTCGTATTATTGTAAAGGAGGTCGAACACAAAATAACTCTCGTGCTCGTGGGTGCCTATTACTTTTGCATTGATTGGCACATGATTACCGACCAGTGTTAACGCTGAAATTCCTTTTTTAAGACCGAAGTATTTTGATGCATATCTTGCGTTGGCTGTATTTCTTTGGGTCTCAAACCGTTGCCCATCACTGCTGGAGTGGATCACATCCGACTCAATATCGTAGTGTCGGAAAATAGATAATTTGGCGGTCGCATTAGCGACCATATCATTGGACTCCTTTAACGTTTCCAGTCGGAAGAAGTTTTGATATGTCATTTGTAGCACCTGATGACTTATGTCAGAAATCTCGCCCATCCTGCCCAGGCTCATATTGGTGCCAAGGGCAATAATACAGGCAATAAGTGACTTTTTATCCTGGTTGCCTTTAGTATATCTGCCTAAAACATGATTGAAACCCGCTAAAAATCCTGTCTTTTTGTCCACATAGCTTAATAAATTAGCGATGCTGATCGTTGGCACAAGATGATAAAAACGATGATTATCTTCGTCTTCTTCCTTTTTATAAGGCAGAGTCCAGTTAACGGTACGGCCTTTACGGTAATTGTTAAATTTAACGTCCTTATTTTTTCGGCTAATTATCCTTTGATTTACATGTTGTAGTTTTTCTTCAAGCTCATCTTTAAGTTCTTGCAAAGTTTGGGATATTGGTCTCTGTAATACGGACAGATCTAGGTCATTCAGGACACTTTCTTTGTCGGCTTCCCACCTGTTCATGGGAATTAAGTCGTCTGTAAAACTTCGATATTTAGTGGTGTTCTGGTTAAAAATGTCCCCTGATTCAAAGGCTGTTTTAAGCATCCTGTATACGGCAAATTCATATCGATCAGGAATGAGTTGAGGTGATTTTGCCCGGCTGTAAAGGTATTTTTGAAGTGATTTAGTTAACCCCAATTCCGCAGAATTCAGGTTAGTTAAAAAATTAACAGGGAAATCTTTGTCGGGTATTCGCCGCAAAATTTTTCCGTCCCTAAGACAAGTCTGGACAAAGATTGCGGCTTCAAGAAGTCCTGACTCATCGGTATGACTACTAAAGTCCAGTACCCGGATAATTTGACGCAGATTCTTTTTAAAGGCGGCTGATAAGGTATCCAAGTGTTGCCAATGAAACTCCTCTTCATCAAAGCCTGATGACCCGATAAAGAGGGCTACTATCTCCATTTGTTCCCTGTTCAACAACTGAAATGCTTTGGTTCGTATCTCACCAAAAGAGACATTGTCAGTGATATCGGGGTTCAAGAAAAAGCCCAATATTTTACCCGTGGCCTTGATATCTTCATTCGCTTGAGACTTCCTTTTATACACCATATCTTTAGCAAACAGTTTAGCGGCTTCTTCATACTGGCGGACATGGCAAATAAAGGCTTCGACCAGATTGTCATTGATGACATGCGTTCGATGGTAGGTGTAGCAAAGAAGATAAAAATAAGCGATCAAAGGGTCAAATCGCCGAAGTTTATAAACTGAATAATATTCAATCAGTGTTGCGTAATAGCGGATGCTTTCATTTGATATGCAAAGTGAGGGTAACCACTGACAGGCAAATTCATAAAGGGGACTGAGTTGCTTTACCCAGGTGGATTCTCTGACAATTTCGGTATAACTAAAGTCCCTTAGTGCCTTTTTTAGTTGGGTTATCCAGTGCAGACCCCCTGATTCTTCAGATAATAAATTTGTGAGTGCCTCTTCCACATCAGGATTAAGATCTGATTTTAATTGCTCACAGATACGCCTCCTCTCATCCGATAAACATCGTCCAATCAAATCCTGAAAAGTACTGTACGCAGGGGGAATGATCTGATTTTTATTGAGGTGACTTAACAATGCCCGCAAGATAAACACAGGCTTAGCTGACCTTTTAACAACCCGTGCGGCCAGTTCAGCTAATTGTTCTGCCATGACACTGCCATAGCGTTGATAATTCAGATGCTGGCAAATAAGTCTTTGCAATTGTATCCGGGTCGTCTTGCCTGGAACTTTTATATTGGCGGCAGAATGATCAGGGAAATGGCAAGCCAGAATATAAGAGATATCCGTGATAACATCTTCCCGCGTGTAGGTAAAGAATATTTTCCTGGATTTAAAATACCCAAGCATAAGAATGAAGTTCACTCTGGAGTTAACAGACCAACCTTGCGGTATTATCTGATGCTCCTTATCGGATAAGGTGAAATAGTATTCTCGCTCCTCCAAAGTAAATCGAGGCAGGACAAAATAGTCCTGAATTTCAGGTTGAGTCAGTATAGTCAGGCGCTTTTTATTGGTATTCATTTTTTTAATTCTTAATATGGCAGGGTGACATTGAGTATGTCACTTTATCTTTTCCTTACCACCTTTAATGGACATAGATTTATATACAGTTTATATTACATCTTTCCATCCGTATTTAGGCTAAAACAAGGCGGTCATTTAAACCTTCGTTTAACTGACACACCAAAAGCGAGAAGAAAGGTTTATGGCGCAAAAAATT
The DNA here is from genome assembly GCF_037996745.1 of Xenorhabdus siamensis. Classification (NCBI taxonomy): domain Bacteria; kingdom Pseudomonadati; phylum Pseudomonadota; class Gammaproteobacteria; order Enterobacterales; family Morganellaceae; genus Xenorhabdus; species Xenorhabdus siamensis. The sequence continues at coordinate 14,815 of NZ_JBBMXE010000015.1, read as the reverse complement.
GATGTTCGGGGTATAAAAGTCTCTGTCTTTTCCGACAAACAAGATGACTATATATCGCTATCTGACATCGCTAAGTACAAAGATGGCGACCGCGGTGATTACATTCTGCAAAACTGGATGAGAAACCGCAGTACCATTGAGTTTATCGGTTTGTGGGAACAGCTCCATAATCCCGATTTTAAATCCATCGAATTCGATGGATTTAAACATGAAGCGGGTGCAAACAGTTTCTCTCTCACGCCAAAACGCTGGATCTCAACCACCAATGCAATCGGGATCATCTCGAAAGCGGGCAGATATGGCGGAACTTATGCGCATCGGGATATTGCTTTTGAGTTTGCTTCCTGGATCAGCGCGGAGTTTAAGCTCTATCTATTAAAAGAATTCCAACGGCTCAAACAAGCAGAAAATGAACAGAAAAATCTGGAATGGAATGTTTCGCGCACTCTGGCCAAGGTCAACTATCATATTCATACAGAGTCAATAAAAACGAACATTATTCCCGCCCTGGAGCTTAACCCAAAAGCAAGAAACTTTGCTTACGCTAATGAGGCCGATATATTGAATCTGGCTTTGTTTGGCAAGACAGCCAGCGACTGGCGTAAAGAGAACCCGGAACTAAAAGGCAATATACGGGACTATGCCACACTGGAACAGCTTGTCGTGTTATCTAATTTAGAAAGCTTCAATGCTGAACTTATCGAGCAAGGCCTCTCTGCAAACGACAGGTTCCAAAAGCTGAATCGCGTTGCGGTCAGTCAAATGAAGATCCTGATAGAAAACAAATCCATTGAAAAACTTAAACAATTAAAATAGGTCATTCATGCGAATTGGGTATACCCGTGTCTCCAAATCTGATGGAAGTCAGGTGCAGGATCTCCAACTGGATGCTTTACTTGCTGCCGGTGTTAATAAAGAAAACATTTATCAGGATGAAATATCAGGGAAGTCAGACAAACGTCCTGGATTGGATGCCTGTTTGAAAGCGCTCAGGGCCGGCGATGTGTTAATGGTATGGAAGCTTGACAGGCTTGGCCGAAGCTTAAAACACCTGGTGAATACTATCCATGATCTGGCGGATCGAAAAATCGGATTTAAGGTACTGACCGGGCAAGGTGCAGAAATTGATACGACGACGGCCAGTGGCAAATTGGTCTTTGGGATTTTTGCCGCGCTGGCCGAATTTGAACGGGAGTTGATCAGTGAACGAACAAAAGCAGGGCTGGCAGCGGCCAGAGCAAGAGGACGTGAAGGCGGACGTTCTTTTAAACTCACAAAATCTCAGGTTCGCCTGGCACAAGCTTCCATGAAGAGTAGAGATTGTAGCGTATCTGAATTATGTGAAGAGCTTGGGATTAGCAGACAGGCTCTCTATAAGTATGTAGGGCCAGATGGGGAACTCAGGGAACACGGCAAAAGAGTATTAAAATCTTAGCGCTAACTGAGTACCCATTTTTTTCCTCATCAACTTTGAACCTTATCGGGGGATGGGCAAAAATAGCCAACAGGGAAACGGTTACTCAAATAACGACAGATGAAAATCTGACAAAAAGACAGGCATCTGCTTACAGAGTTCACGAATTACGCACATCAGAAAGTGAAAAGAAAATTACTGAATCCACAGGCATCTGCTTACAGAGTTCACGAATTACGCACATCAGAAAGTGAAAAGAAAATTACTGAATCCATTGCTACGTTGAAACGTATTGGAAAAAAAGTAAGCAAAACTGAGGTGGCGAGAATTACGGGTATATCCAGAGTTCAGATATCCAGAAGATATTCATACTTATTCGAAGATATTTAGTTATTAGGGGTTTGGGGAGCAATGGAACAGTAAATACGGTTAAGTGGTTAAATAGAGTAGGCAATATCATTAAAAACAGATTGTTATAAGTTTTATGATGCTCTCGCCGTAACCTTGGTCAAAATGAGTATAGGTCATTTGGCTATCGTAGAAGGACTAGCTAACAATAGCAATGCACGATGTAAGTTGGCTGCCCAATTTTTGGCTATTTAAATTGACCGCTTAACGGCGTTTATTGTTCCGTTGCTCCCGAAACCCCTTATTATGAAAAGTATTTATCTTCATAAAATAAAAGCCATAACGTTATGGTGCTGACTTATAATATTGTTTTATCAGCTAAATATCGGCGGTCTGTTTTTGATTCTCAAGTCGATGCAGCTTTGAAAGATGTATGCACCGAACTTGAAAAAAAGTATCACTCACAGCGCGCGAAATCTTCAAAAGGTGCCCAGAAGTGAAAAAGATATTATTGGGAGGTGAGTTTTGGACAGATGGATACTTTGCAAGCACCGTAGGTAAGCATGGTGATGAAAATATGATTGGTAGGTATGTGAAAAATCAGGGGAATGAGTACAAAACTTTGCACTCAAATCATCAAATTACTTTGCTTTAAAATACCCCGTTGCTCTGGCGTTGTTTATTAAGTGTTTTTGTTCTCTGTGATTTATAGTAAAAAACATGTCTGTTACCCTTTGTGAGGATAGTTTAATGAAAGTGCAGGTTATCACGGGAAAACACCCCGATTTTATCAGCAAGGCACAGCGTATCGTTGATATTTATAATCAGGACGGTGACGGTTTTGGTGATGAGCGCCTAAATGTATCTCGCCCTGAAACGTTGCATTTGATTTATGTAGAGGATGTTGAAGGCGGGGTGATCACCGATGCCTGGCGCGATAAAAATGGACATATACTTTTCCATTCTATAATGTTTGCTGGTTTCCCAAAACCGGAGCGTCAGAAAGGGTATCTCCGGGCCTGTATTGAGTGCGCGGGTTTTCCGATTGAAACAGTGCAAATCAATAGTATGCAAACTTATCCAATTTGGAAAAAATTAGGCTTTGATAAAGTAGGGATACTTAATATGACTTTAATGTTGAGATGTCGGGATTTTGACGGTGTGACATGGGGTAGTTTTACGTGTATTAGTTCAGACTAGATCTGACACTTCGATTTGAAAAGAAGAGAGTTACCGACTTTGATTAAAGGTGATGAATCCATAATCAAAGATTAAGAGGTAACTCTCATGCTTTATACTAGCAATCCAATCATCAAACACAAGGCGGGTCTGCTTAATCTCGCTGAAGAACTCAGTAATGTCTCAAGAGCCTGTAAAGTGATGGGTGTATCCAGAGATACGTTTTATCGTTATCAGGAACTCGTTGAAACAGGCGGGATTGATGCGTTAATCAACCAAAGCAGAAAAACCCCTAATTTGAAGAACCGTGTGGATGCGGAGACTGAACACGCCGTTATCAACTCGGCCATCGAATTCCCGGCCTATGGGCAAGCCAGAACAAGTAATGAACTCAGAAAAGCAGGCATCTTTGTGTCTGCCAGTGGTGTCCGTTCTATCTGGCTCAGACATCATCTTGAGAACTTCAAAAAGCGTCTGGCAGCCCTTGAAAAGAAAGTGGCTGACGAAGGCATTATCCTGACTGACGAGCAGGTTGCCGCCCTTGAACGTAAGCAGCATGATGACGAAGCTTGTGGCGAAATTGAAACCGCTCATCCTGGCTATTTAGGGTCGCAAGATACCTTTTATGTCGGTAATCTTAAAGGCGTGGGACGCTTGTACCAACAAACTTTCGTCGATACTTACAGTAAAGTGGCTTTCGCGAAACTCTATACGAGTAAAACGCCCATTACGGCGGCGGATTTACTGAATGACCGTGTGCTGCCGTTCTTCAGCGCTCATAGATTGCCGATGTTACGTATTCTGACAGACAGAGGCACCGAATATTGCGGGCGTGTTGAGCACCATGATTACCAACTGTATCTGGCTGTCAATGATATCGACCATACCAAGACAAAGGCGATGTCACCGCAAACCAATGGCATCTGTGAACGGTTTCACAAAACCATCCTGAATGAATTTTACCAAGTGACGTTCAGAAAGAAATTGTATGGCTCATTGGATGAGTTACAAAAAGATCTGGACAAATGGCTGGACAATTACAACAATCACCGCACTCATCAAGGAAAAATGTGTTGCGGCCGGACACCAATAGAAACCCTTCAGGATGGGAAATCTATTTGGGCAGAAAAAAATCTGACCCAAATATAATCTGACAGTCGCCGATAACAAAGTGGGTAACTGTCAGATCAAGTCGCGACTAGTACATCTTATCCTTCGAGTCATTACCCTCATAAGCATCCCTGATGTGCCGATAACTCGCAGTACCACTCACCCGTTGACTAAATCAGCTATACTTTCTTAGGTCTGGATAATCCTGGAGAGCGTAAAATCTATGGTAGCCCTCGTTTTTGCAACACTCATTTTGATGAATTTTGGGCTTGCTTAAATCTATCCGGCGTCACTATAGGCAAGGAGCCTGCGCCTCGATGAGTTCCGCGCCTGATGAACCTTAAAAGTGTGCCGGCTTCAAGGAGCCAATTTTTACGCGAGGTTTCTCATCAGGCCGGTAGGCCGTTCATGTCATCAATTATCAGTCTTCGCAAAACCTGTGGGGTCTCGTTTCAAATTTGTTCACAACAGGCTTGATTTAAGCTTCAAATACCGTGTGTTGTGTTGTAATAGCCCATGCTATCCGGGCAAGTTTATTAGCCAATGCACAGGCTACAATATTAGAATGTTTTCGTTCAAGTTGCTGCTTAACCCAGTCAGCCAGTTTGCCCTTTCTATGCTCGATATGCAGTATGAACGTTCGGGCACAGAGCACCAACAGTTGTCGGAGTGTCTTGTTACCCCGTTTACTGATCCCCAATAAGGTTGTCTTTCCTCCGGTACTGTACTGGCGGGGCACCAATCCCGTCGAGGCTGCAAAATCCCGGCTGTGGGCGTATTGTTTCCCATCGCCCAGTTGTGAGGAAAGCACACTCGCCGTGATGGGGCCAATGCCGGGGATCGTCATCAGCCGTTGTCCGATATCATCCTGAGCAACCTCCTGTGATAGAGCAGTTTCAATCTCGGTGATTTGCTCAACCAGATAGTGATAATGTGCCTGTAACCGCAGTAATACCTGCACCAAATAAGGGGGAAGTTCATGTTCAGCCAGCACAGCAGAGAGCCGTTTTATCACGGCAATCCCCTTGGGCATGCTGATACCAAATTCAAGCAGGCAAGCCAAATAAAGTCGCTATCGTTGCTTGTATGCGTAAGTTACTGGTCATTCTCAATGCAATGATAAAAACAAATAAACCGTGGGATCAATCTTTCCACACGGTTTAAAGCGAAAGACAGTTGCTCATTAGTGTGGGGCACTTTTTTAACTCACTATAAATTAAGCAATTAAGCGTGCTTATCAGATAGCGGTGAGAACCACTCAATCGTCACAATTCCCCGTAACCTGAGTGGTTAAACTATTTTATCCAGCTTTCATCGAATCCATGCCCCACATTTTTTTACGCTCTCCCAAGAGTCATGCGCAGGCAATAATGTTGCGTGACAAGCTCGAAAAGCGTCTGGCTGAGTGTAAACTGGAGATAAGCCCGGGTAAGACGAAAGTCGTCTACTGCAAGGACAGGGAAAGAACGGAGACATATCCTGAAATCAACTTTGACTTTTTGGGCTACACGTTCAGGCCAAGAAAGTCGGTCTCGAAAGAAGGAAAACTATCGGTGAATTTCCTGCCAGCGATGAGCGCCAGAGCTGCGAAGGCAACCCGGCAGACAGTACGGGGCTGGGATTTGAGTCACAAAACCCCGTTGTCGCTGGAAGTAATGGCCCATTGGCTCAATCCCATGTTGCGAGGCTGGGTTAAGTACTATGGGCGCTTTTATCGGTCAGCAATGGACTGTATAGCCAGTCATATTTCGTGGGAGCGCAGGGGGGAAGTTCCCTTGCGCGATCCGATAACCCCTATTTCTGAGAATTCGGTATTCTTTTTTTCTGATTACCGTTCTTATCAAAATATCTACTAGGCCAGATCTCCGACGGGTGCAAACCTAGATGATCGGCAATTATAAATTCACCTTTAGTATAAGGAAGTTTTAAGGCATTCCGTAAAGTACTTGAACCTAGTCCAGCTTGACGAGATAACGCACTTAATGATGTTCCTGATTTACGTATTTTAGCAATAATATCAGCCGGATGCCAATCGATACTTTTTTTCATCAATTTCTCCTGCTACAACAAATTTATGTAGTAGAAAGAATAGCCCATAAAAAAATAATTTAATTGGAGAGGAAAAAATAATGAATAAAGTTAACTAGATTACAAATGAAAATGATTTTAATGATGCACTGAAAGCTACTTTCAGAGAACCTCTGATACACAACGCTTAAAATCTGATATGTTCAACATATCTATAGATATAAACTCTTTAATCATTACTATTGATCTGCCAGCAAATATCAAAAAACATAAGTAACAAAAAGGGGCTTACGCCCCTTTTTTTAGCTGTAGCATTACGTTTTCCGTTGTTTTTAATACTGTTTCTAAAGCGCTTTCATATTGCAATATTCTTTTTTTAGCTAACATCAATTCTTCTTCTAATGGTGTATTGTCTTTTCTGTGTAACTTTAGAACTTCTTCAGCAAAAATATCATCATCTATGTAAAAGTAGCATGGAGGAACGTTTAGAATGGCTGCCATTTGACAAGCAGTATTGTAAGCCGGGGCAATAATCCTACGCTCATATCTAGATATAATAGCTTTAGCTACATCCTCATCTTCAAAGCCTAATTTTTCACCTAATTATGTCTGTAACATCAGGGAATAATACATACTGAATAATAACAAAATAACACTATCGCTACCTATATCCCTTCTATAAGGTTTTTTTTAAGGCTTACTATGAGCGAAAAAAATTTTCATATTGATGATGTAATTAAAGAAAGAATAATGTCTCTTTCATGGAAAGAAGACCAAATATCTACACTATATAAAAAAATCATAGATATTATTCATTCGTTTAATGAGTGTAGTAATGATATCTGCATAATATGTATACATATATTATATTCATCTATAAAGGATGGCGTATTAGACTAAGAAAAAGAAACATGGGAAATGCTAAATGATGATGTGGCATATAAATTTGAAGTGATTGCATCTTATCTCATGCTGGATGCAAAAAATCGTGTTGAAGTGATAAAGTTTAATAAATGCAATTTCATCGCATCAAAACTAAATTAAATTTTCTTTTTTCATAGATAGCCTTAAAGGTGCCTGCGATTTAACGGATTAGTGTATTTATGGGTGAACATAACCTAAGACTTAGCCATTAATTAATTACTTCTTTTACTCACTCGCGTGACTGTTCGGTCAGAAACACCAACAAGACGGGCTGTTTCGCTGATAGACTTACCTTGAGCACGTAATACTCTAATAAGCTCGTGCTTTTGTAAATTTGGAGAACGGCCCTGATATTTTCCTGCTTGCTTTGCTTTAATTATTCCCTCTTGTTGACGGCGTCTGCGATCTTCGAAGTCTTTTCTAGCAATCGCAGCCAGCATATCTAGCATCATGCTATTAATGGCAGAAAGCATACTGCGTGTAAAGTCATCGGCCCCGTGCTGAGTCAGTGCCATATGACTTGTCGGTAAATCCAAGCTGATAATCGCCAGTTTTTTTTCCTGGATCATATTTTTCAGGCAAGACCATCCTGTGTCATCAAGTCGAGATAATCTGTCTACCTGCTCGACCAGAATAAGGTCGCCTGATTCTGCGTCATTCAGCAATCGAATTAGCTCTGGGCGATGAAGTGATGCTCCTGAAGCGTTTTCAATGTACCAACCAGCTACACGGTGGCCGTATTCTAAAGCGAAAGATTTCAGACGCTCTTTTGCACGTAGAGCATCTTGATCATGTGTAGAAGCGCGAAGATATCCAAATATGTACACAAGATAGCCTTAATAGGACATTAGAGTTATGACATATTATCCTATGTCATTTAAGTTATGTCATTAAATAATGGAGGGGGAATTTAAGTCCATGACATTAAAGTATACATAAATGTCATGCCAATGTTTACACATTGCATTTTATACATAAATGTCATGCCAATGTTTACACATTGCATTTTTGAGCAATCCATGCCATTGTGAACCACGCGCTCTTTATTGAACTGATTGCGCAGAAATGAACAATACGGAGGATTTTAATGCAAAGTAAGCCAACGATTAAAAAATTTGAACGCGGAGATCGCCTTTATGTACAAGCACAACAAATCTGGCTGATTCTTGTGGCGTTCGTTGAGCATAATAAATCTAATGGTTTATCTACCATTACTTATGGCGAGTTAGCTGAACAAATGGGGCATAGCTCAAGGCAAGCAGGAAGGACATTAGGTCGTCAATTAGGCATTATTGGAAATTTGTGCTTGTTGAATGATTTACCACCATTAAATTCAATAGTTGTTAACCAACAAACTAAAGCTCCAGGTAGTGAAGTCGTTATATCTCCTTTGGGAAGTGTTGATATCGACCAACAGGCAGTTTTTCAAACAAATTGGTTTGAGTTCAGAGTTCCTACAACAGGGACTTTTCGCACCGTCTGGGAGAATGTTGATGAATGGGTGTAATCAAGAAATTTAGTGGGGTTGCACGCCGGAAACGCCGAAATGCACATAATGAGTTTTAGTATTGATGCGGAACTGTGCAATAAATAGGCTTAGCGTAGGATATTTTCCGTTTTCCAAGCGGACCCCAGTATGCACTAAACAATTACTTAAGAACAGTGTCAGGACAACACAATGAAAAAGATTTAGCTCGTACATTTGTCCTAACTACATCTCAGAATGAATCTCAAATCAAAGGATTCTACTCTTTAGCTCTATGTTTAGTTGATTTAGTAGATCTCCCTGAAAAAATCGCTAAAAAATATCCTGCATCATTACATTGTACACTTATAGGACTAGCGGGAGCATTCGCGCAGAAACTTACGGTTTGGGATTTTAAACCCTCCATGCCATGTAATTCTTTCGCAAAAACGGTGGATTATGAGAACTGCTTGAGTTGGATTTTTACTACGCTTCGTTCAGGCATTACAATTATCAAAATCCATTCTCGAAATTATATTCTCGATTACTTTCCCTCTATGAGAGTTTTGAGAATGAAAACAAAGTAGTTTCAGATCAGTAAAATTTCATACGTTATATAACGCCCCAAAAAGGTTAAACCGTAAGTTTCTGCGCGAATGCTCCCGCTAGTCCAAGATATGCCGATGACATGGTGTTTACCTTTCAGTATCCCAAAGAAGCAAAGCGTTTCTATGAAGTTTTACCGAAAAGACTGAATAAATATGGTTTGGAGTTGCACGATGACAAATCGCAGTTAATTTCTGCGGGACACGTTGCAGCAATGAGAGCCGATTTGTCAGGAAAACGGTTACCCACGTTTAACTTTCTGGGCTTTACCTGCTATTGGGGTAAAACGCGAAAAGGATACTGGCGGTTGAAATTGACCAGCCGAAAAGACCGTTTCGCAGCTAAATTGAAGGGACTCAGGGATTTTCTCCGGAAGAACCTGAACACGACTGATATAAGGCTAATCCTGAATACTGTCATCAGGGTAGTCAGAGGCTGGATAAACTATCACAGTGTTTCTGACAACCAGAGAAGAGTTGAGCAATTTATCTACCAAAGCAAGTGGATAATTTATCGATGGTTTAACCGGAAAGGTGGGCGTCACCGGCTAACGTGGGAAAAGCTAAATCTAATCCTGAAAATGCTGAATTATCCATCCCGATGGAAAACACATTCAATGTTCAATTCTCGCTGAATAGGTGTAGGGGCACAGGTCTGTCGGGAGCCGGATGCGGTAGTTCCGCACGTCCGGTTCTGAGGAGGGGGCTGTCTGGGTGACCGGACAGCTCTCTCACCCAAACCCCCAATACGTTGCTTAAAACGCTATATATCAAGGGAGGTCTTTACGCTATTGCGTAACCGCAATCGTCAGATCAATAGCATACAAATAATGACTTGACACTTAGAAGGGCATCCAAGGTAGTCACTATACGAGCAAAGCGTTCAGACGATTATTGCAGCGTTATAGTATCAGACAAAGCCTGAGCCGGCGGGGAAATTGCGGGGATAATAGCCCGATGGAACGTTTTTTCCGGCGCTTAAAAAGCGAATGGGTCCCTTTGGCGGGATAGGCAAATTTTAGGGAGGCTCACCACTCTATTACCCAATATATAACAGGTTATTACAGTCAGCTTCGTCCTCACTGGTATAACAACGGGTTAACACCCAATGAGTCAGAACGATTATTTTGGAAAAACGCTAAGCCAGTGACCAATTTTTGTTGACCACAACAGTACGGGCAACTCACTTTGTAAAAGATCGCATATCACCGGCTTGTCATTTTCAGAAGACGATTGCACGGAATGTCAAAAGTCGTCTACACTCGATTGCTGGAGCTATGTTACCAATCATCCAGTGTAGTGAAAATGACATTAGGGGTGCGCTTGGAGATCGGTAATCCGTTTACGATGAGTGTCTATTCTTTCGCATTATCTACAGGTGCCGGAAATTTTAAAAAATAACTAAATTCAGCTTGCAGTTCATAAACAACTCTAGACCAACTTTTTCCCGTTTCATTCACTTGTTTAGATATTTCTTCATAATGTGTTAAATCATAACTAGAGAGATAATTATCTCCAACTGTATAAAATCCCAATCTCTCTGATGGACATTCATCTAACACTTTTTGCAGTTGATCTAACCATTCTTTTTCTTTTAACGTTAATACACTCATATATTATTTTCCTATTTTATTTATTGGGATTTATCGGCAAGCATGAAAAAAAAACGATCATGCGGAGTCATTTCTGGAATGGTCGTATGATTTAGTGCATGATTATTAACTTTATTCATCATTTTTGTCTCTCCAAATAATTAAACTTATGACTTTCAAATTCAGCACCCAACTTTATCATTTCATTTAAAATACGGGATAAAGTTTTATCATCAAGTGTCAATTGAGCCGCTATGAAGAATAGTATATGTTGATTTAGTTCTCTGGGTTTTTCACCGCCTGTATATTTTCGCCATTGGTTACCATTAGACACTCCTGCCAGTTCAGCCATTTGTTGACCTGTTGAATTTAATCTGAATTTCAAGTCTGCCAAATCGTTTGTTGACGGAGGAATATAATTTTCAATTAGCCGCATAAATGTATACCATTTAGAAAAATGGGGCAATTTGCCCCATGTGTGTATCAACCTACAAAAATATACTTTATCGCTGCGATAACAACGGCAACCCCAACAGCAAAAATCAATTTTTTCAACCAATCCAGATCACTTTTGATAGACACAAGATCAGTTTTTAGAGTATTTTCAGTTTGTTTTAAATCCTCTTTTGTCGCTGCGCTCACATTTTGTAAATCAGCAATAATTTCTACAATTTTCTCTGCTTGAACTTCATTCATGCCTGATTCTTTTAGAGATTTAATTGCATTGTGTGTATTCATAGTGATGGTTGACATTTCTCATCCTCTTGGGGTTGATGGCTGCTGACTATTCAGCTACCTGATAGCTATCAATATAATACCAAAAGGGCTAAATGGCAATGTTTTTGCACAGCATTAGAGAAGTGGTCATGTCGTTGAAAATATAGCATTAATGAATTAAATAGACTTTAAACCTGCTAAAAGATGAGAAAATAGTTAAGGTGGGGGTGAAGAACAAACGTCAGAAAGCAAAATAAAATAATGACTATATGCTGAAAGTTTTCACGGTAGGTTTTACGTCAGTATAATTTAGACCCACTTGTCCTAGTCTGACTATGCTGTTCGGTGTTAATAGATGACAAGAAGTTTGTTTCTTAATGATTTATAATATTTTTACGTATTGATAGTTAATTAACTTATCTGAAATTATCTTTTTAAATGCGTCCATAGCCTGTTCATATTTTGAAAGTTTATTTTTTGCATCATTTAATTCTTTTGCTAAAAAATCTTCTATATTAGAGGTATTATCTTTTTTATGTAAGTTTAAGATTTTTTCAGCGAAAATATCATCATACGTGTATAAATAGCATTCTGGGATATCTAAAAATTTAGCTATCCTGCAAGCCATCTCATAAGTTGGAACATGAACTCCTCTCTCATAGCTAGAGATCTTGATACGAACTGTTCCTATGTCTTCTGTCTCCAGTGCGAGCAATTTTGCTAATTCTACTTGAGATAGCCCCTTGTTTTTTCTCGCAAATATCAATCTTTTAGGCAACATAATTTTTATACATTTTTACTCTTGACTCTTTTTTACCATTGTTTCAGAATGTGCTGTAAGTAAGACTTACTTACATGAAAGGTTTGCTTTCATTTGATGAGTGTACTAATAACAAAATAAATTATTCCAAAATCAAATTAATTTAATAGTAGCTATTGAATAGTTGTTTTTTTACCAGGGAATCTTATTGATCATAAATATAATAAGCGAACCGAATTAACATGCTGACGAACGTTTTCTTGAAAAGACAGTTGCAAATATTATTCTTAATTTACTGTGGGAATCATATGAGCGTGATGAATTAAAAGATAAAGTGTTATAAGTTATTTATTTATATGACGTTAATTTAAAATTGACTGTAATTATCTCTAAGAAAGATATTTTTTCATAGGTAGTATTAAAGGAGGTTAAATATAATAATATTTTTTATGTAATGTATATTGACATTTATTTGTTTGAATGTAATCTGGCTTGGAAATCCCAGTAAAAATAGCCTTCTCATAAAGCGGTATTAGATATAAATGCTGTAATTTTTGTTTCTTTCGAAAAATAGTTAAAACCTATTGTTGAATACCACCCATAGGAGTGGTTATTCAGTTAAGAGTAAACTTTATAGAAAGGATAATATAATGGCTGGACAAATCACGACAGTTCCTAATGATAAGAAAAATATTATCAAAGGGCAACCATTCAGTGTAGTTTTTACGATAACTGGTGAATCAAATATTACGGATGCGGTGACGGTCAGTATTGTTTCTTCACTGGGTCTGAAACTAATAAAGACATTCCCTGGCTCAGTTTATAAGAAAGTATTTTCCCAGCAATTGATATTCCTGGCCGATGAAAGCAGCAAGGATCATCAAATCAGCTTTACCACAAATTCTCCGAGCAAACTAAAAGGGGAGGTGACCTATCACTCTATCGACAATCCAGAGATGATACGAGACACTTGTGTACTGAGAGGAGCCTCGGATTATTTGTACGATCCAAGTCCCGTTGCGTTTACTGGTCCAGCCCCAACAACCAACCCATTCATTTCAGCGTCAATCAATCCGATGATGAAAAAGGGAGGAGCAATTTCAAGCTATGATATTCCTCTTCGTGCAACAGCGCCCCTGCGAATATTCACTGCGGAGGACATGAAAGAAATTCCTGCTTATGAGGTTGATCTGGAAAAACAATATTATTACTATCTGGTTAATAAACCATCAATTGATGCTGTTAACCTAAAAATATACGCAACTCAAAGTATCAGTCGGTTCGTCGGGATTGAGACGATCTTCAGCCAGATAGAATACAGTCAAAAAGAAACCATATTTATTAACACTGTTAAGCTTAATACATCCGATAGCTTTGAACCGCCTGTTATTGAGGAAACATACTCATCTTCTAATTTAACAAGGCCGGACCAAACGGATAATTTCCATTTCATGATTCCAAATTACCCGGGCGCGAAAGCCGGTGATTTCATCATCGGGTTTGTGACCGACGATGACAAAGACATTTATAAGAAACAACTATGTTTTGGACAGTTAGAGCGTGAACAGAGCGGATATTATAAATTGTCAGCCGATTACGACAATCTATACGCGGGTGATAACTTTATCAGCTATGTTGGGCTTGACGAAAAAGGCAACACTAAGCTTAATTAACCCCAATTCCGCTTAAGCTATTACTGAAATATCTTCTTCTGAGTAGAAAATTTTCAGTGATGGCTTTTTCTCTTTAAGGCAGTAAGCAATCAATCCCGTTAAAATGGTTAACAAAAAACCGGTTATACTTCGGTGACGAGAATGTTCTAATTGAGAGCCGTTTTTTAATTGTCCATTAATCGTTTCAATGATAAAACGCTTTTTAAGCATAACCTTATCCCACTCAGCCAGTGCAAGCGCTTTCATGTTGCGGCGCTTTTTCGTGATAAAGGTGATATCCGTTTTAGCTAAATCATCCGCCAATTCCTGACTCAGATATCCTTTGTCGCCGTAAAGAGAACCCGTGAGATCTTTTGATAATTCGCGTACAGGCTCCCTATCATCCACATTACCCGGGGTCACTTTAAGCGCTAAAATTTCGCCCAGATGGTTAATAATCAGGTGTAATTTGAACCCATAGAACCATCCCATTGAGGTTTTTCCGCGTTGCGCTATGCCCTGAAAGACCTTATGACGAGGAATACGGATGTTATGACAAACGCGCAAACTCGTGGAGTCGATAAAAGCAATGCCTGTCGGTTTTCCTTTTAATTGAGTCAGATAACTGGATAAGGGGACCAAAACGGACGGGGCAACGCTGATAAAACGGGTATAACTGAGCAAGGAGGGGAAGTCGCGGTGATGGTATTGCCAGATATGCTCCAAATAAAAGTTTTTAAAATCACGGTAATGCGACCGCTGAAAGAGGATTAAAATTGTCATGATTTCACTGGGATACATGCGGCCTTGTCTGCGGCGCAGGCGGTATCCGTTATCGAGACAAAACTGCGCCCACTGGGGGATGAAAAGACGACAAAAGTCGTCGACATCGCAGAAAATTTCAACTAACTTGTCCATGGCCTGTTCCTCCCCGGAGTCGTTTTAGGCTTTCACCAAAACTTTGCTCCTGGAACAGGCCTCTCGTCAATTTCTTATCCAGAATTCAGGTTAATTACATAAG